>JBBRJN010000098.1:0-8977 GCA_038219365.1 Kiritimatiellia bacterium
TTTAATAATGCTGCGCAGATCTGGAACCATACCTTTTACTGGAAGTCGCTCGCGCCGGCTGGGCAAAGCAAGGAGGCCTCGGCGACGTTTTCGGCGGCGGTCAACAAAGCGTTCGGATCGATGGAGGCGTGCAACGCGGCCTTAGCCGATGCGGCCATGAAGCAGTTCGGCAGTGGCTGGGTTTGGCTGGTGGCAGAGAAGGGGGCGCTCAAGGTCGTGAAGACCCCGAACGCCGAAACACCGCTTACGCAGCCAGGGGTGACACCCCTGTTGACCATTGATGTGTGGGAACACGCCTACTATTTGGACTGGCAGAACCGGCGGGCTGACTATGTGAAAGCCGTTCTCGACAAACTGATGAATTGGACGTTCGCCTCTGCGAACTTTGAGAAAGCGAGTGTGTGATGGCGATCAACCGGCGGGCCTTCTTTCAAACCGCGCTGGCTGGCACGGTTGGCGCGGTAACGGTTCCTCAACTCGCTGGTTGCGCGAGCCTGCGACCCTCACGAGGAGCCCCGGGCGCCGGTTGTTTTCACGAGCCCTCTCACGATCTTCCGCTGCATAACGACGCGGATGTGATCGTGTGCGGGGCCGGGCCTGCGGGGGTGGCCGCCGCCATTGCCGCAGCGCGGGCCGGCGCACGTACGCGCCTGTTTGACATGAACGGCTGTCTTGGCGGTGTGTGGACGGCAGGCCTGTTGACGTGGATTTTCGATTTCGACAAGCCGGGCCTGACCCGCGAACTGGTTCGCAACCTCGACGCGCGAAAAGCCCGCCGAAACACGAATCCCGACCGTTTCACCTACGAGCCCGAGGCCATGAAACTGCTGTTGGAGGACCTATGTGCCGAGGTGAAGGTCACTTCACAGTTGCACACGCGCGTGGCCGCTGCGTACCGAGACGGCAACCGTCTCTCAACGATCATCACCGAATCTAAATCTGGGCGCGAAGCCTGGCAGGCTCCCGTGTTCATCGACGCCACCGGCGACGGAGACCTCGGTGCACAGGCGGGCTGTGGCTGGGAGTGCGGTTCGCCCGATGGCGTCTGCCAGCCCCTGACTCTGAACGTGCTCGCTGTGGTGCGAGATGTGGGTGCGCTGTCAGAATTCATATCGTTCTATAACAACAACGACAAGCGCCACATTGAGTCGGTCGAGGCCTTCAAACGCGAAATCAAGCGTGCCGGGTGCGACACCTCGTACGGCCACCCGACACTTTTCCACGTTCGCGACAATGTGGTGACCGTCATGATCAACCACGAGTACGGCGTCAAACCGTACGATGCCGCAGAGCTCAGCGATGCCACCGTGCGTGCGCGCTCCGAGGTGCTGCGTGTGGTGAGTGCGTTGGACGCGCTCGGCGGCCCCTGGTCCGGCATGCAGGTCGTGGCCACGGCCGAGCAGATCGGTGTTCGCGACGGGCGGAGGATTCACGGACGGTATACGGTGACGCGCGACGACCTGATTAACGGCGTGCGTCATCCTGATGCCGTGGCGCGTGCCACCTTTAATGTAGACATCCACGCACCTGACCGCAAAAAGAACGAAACAGAAACGATTTCACACGGCGGGTTCCGCACCAAGCCCTATGATATTCCCTTGCGCGCGCTCATCGCTAAAGACGTGGATGGACTGATGATGGCGGGACGCTGCATCAGCGGCGACTTTATCGCACACGCCAGTTACCGTGTGACAGGTAATGCGGTCGCTATGGGGGAGGCCGCAGGTGCGGTGGCCGCATTGGCCGCTAAAACCGGGCGTATGCCACATGAGATCGCGTGGCTCGATGCCGTGAAACTCTTATCCAGGCAGGCCTGACGAGTCGGTTGATCTTTTGGTAGGATGATTAGATATGCAGCGCGAAAATGGCAACATCATAATTTGGAGCAGTGAGCAAGGGAGCGGGCTCATTCGTCCGACAAACGGCTCTAAAGACGTTTACCTGTATGCCATTAATATGCGCATCATGAAGCGTTCTCCGCGCGCGCACGATCATGTAACCTATCTGCTCGATGACGCCGACACCGATAAGCCGATCGCGCGGGACGTGGTTACCTGCACGTTCGCATGGTTTTTTTTCGCGCTTTTGTGTTTCAGCGTGATGCCGCTCATCGGGTTGTACCTTTATGCTGTTCGGCAACACTTGGTTCGATACAATCCGGCCGTATTGGTCTATGGCTGCGTAAGCCTGGTCACGATCTTGGTGTTTCACCATGACAAGCATGCTGAAGCGGCAGGTGCATGGCGAGTGCATAATAAAGACCTACACCTGCTCGAACTGTTCGGCGGTTGGCCCGGCTCCCTTCTGTCGCAACTCTGTTTCCGCCACAAACTAAGGAATCTCTCGTATCAGCTTGTTTTCTGGCTGATCGTCATCGGCCATGTGTTGGCCTGGGTTTTCATAATATATGGCACATCGTTGTGTCAATTCGCAGAAGAACGGTTCTCTAAAACCGCTTATGGCCACGTGGGCGAACTCATGACACCTGTCACACGAACAGGGACACTTGTGACGCCCACTCCGGAGCTCATACCCCCCAAGCTAGGACCCGTTGTGGCTCCGGTTGTAGCACCCGCTCCGCTACCCGTTGCGGTCCCGGTTGCCGCACCCGTTCCCGAACCTGTTGCGTTGCCCGCTCCCGAACCTGCACCGCAGCCACCCGTCGTGGCCGCTTTGACGAACGACACCCCCTCGGTGGCACCGCTCGTTATTGACTCTACAGCATCCCGCACCCTCGTTGTTGCGCCTACACAGTTACGAAGGTTGACCGGCGAAGTCAAAACGATTTCCCCTTCCCTTGGGATACTCGTATCCCTGCCCTGGGAGGTCGGGGCATACGGGATCATTGCACCTTCCACTCTGGTCGCTGATTTCAGCGCCCGTTTCCGGGAAGGGGAGACGGTCACGGTCGCGGTCCGCAGAGTCATCATAAAAGGCGGCCACAAGCAAGTGGAACTGCTGCTTGTGGAACCATAACCTGTCTGGTCGCTTTCTTTGTTCAAATCGTAACGTTAACCATAAGGAAAAACAAATGAATCTGACCCGCAGAACGTTTATCCGACGGACGTCCGAAGTGCTCGCCGCCGCCGCCCTGTTGCCGAGAATCGTTCATGCAACGCCAGCCAAGATCAAGGTCGGTGCTTGCGTGGTCGGGTTAGAAGCAGCCAAGCAGGCCGGACTCGAAGGCGTTGAGGTCGGAGCCGGCAATGAGGCGGACGAACTGGACATCTTCAAGAGCGCGACACGCGCAAAATATAAGGCGCAAATTCAGGCAACCGGACTTCCGGTCTGTTCGATCATGATGGGTCTGCTGAACAACTTCCCGCTCGCCACCGACCCGCGCGGCCCCGCCTGGCTCAGGCAGTGCATCGATGCCGCCAAGGATCTGGGTGCCAAAAATATTCTGGTCGCTTTCTTTGGCAAGGGGGACCTCTTGACCGGCAAGAAGGTCAAAGAGGCGGACTTCAATGCAGCGGTTCAACGGCTCAAGGCGGCAGCGCCCTACGCCTACGATTCAGGCGTTACGCTCGCGGTGGAAAACATGCTCTGCGCTGAACAAAATCTGCGTTTACTTCAAGAGGTCAATCATGAGGCTGTGCGTCTCTACTACGACGTGTTTAACACCGGCAAAACCCAGAAATACGACTCGCCTGCCGAGATACGTCTCCTGAAAGACCGTATCGCGCAGATCCACTATAAAAATGGAGCCCAGTACCTCGACGAAGACAAGCCCTATTTTGAAGCGATCTCGGCAGCGGTCAAGGACATCGGGTACACAGGATGGATTGTCCTCGAGACCTCGAGCCCATCAAAGAACGGTGTGGCTGATGCGAAGCGCAACGGCGATTTTGTGCGCTCGCTCTTTTCCTGAGCGCCGTTCGCGCCCAAGCAGCGCGTTATTCATGCTCATGGAATCCTCACCGCCCTGCGGCAGCTCCATGACTAACTCGCCGCCGCCTACGGCTGGGGGGGAGAACACAGCGCGCCATACATGAGGATGTCCGTCAGTGTGTGTGGGTTAGGGGGATTTTCTGCACGGCGGCACACTCCCGCAGGAAAAGCCCGAAACGCGCCACCACAAAGCCGAATCCCATCAGCGCGAGCCCTGTGCGGATCCACGCCAGAAAGGTCCGCTCGGCAGCCAACGACACGCGCGGATCATCTGTATACAGGTCTCTCTCGCGCCTTTGCGCTCCCATCGCGATCTCCATCCGTTACGCGGTTTTGCGGACAACCAGCCACACCCGAAGCCGGTCTGTGTGGCCTAGCTCCGCATCAAAACGTCACGAGCAGCCGGTTCTTGTCAGCCGGATCGAGTTTGGCATCGTAGCGGGTCAGCCCCTTTTTAGCCAAGCCCTTCTTCAGCGAACCGTCCTTGCCGAACGTGGAGTGTCCGAGACTCGCGCAGCGAAACTGATGCTGGTCCGGCTGATACTCGACCTCAACGCCCCGGTGCGGACACAGGAGCGAGGCCGCCACGTAGTCAACCTCGCCGTTTCGTGCGATGATGATGGGCGTGGGCAGACGGGCGTCGATGATCTTCACCGAACCGCCTACCTTGCCCAGCGCAGGCACTTTGTCCAGAGCGACCCGCAAGGTTTTCGCTTCAAGCACATACGCCTCTTCCCCGATAGGCGGTGTGCCGCCCACCTTGCTGAATGTGGCGCATCCGCCTCCCAGCCCGCACACGCAGGTTCCCGCGCCCGCCGCGCTGAGCGCGGCGACCATGCTTCTCCGAGTCACTTGTTTCAAACACGCCTCCTTTACAGCCTATCCGACCGTCAGCTCCCGTACGATCTCGCGGAACGCGCCGGCCGCGGGCGAACTCGCCGCATGTTCCACAAACGCCTTGCCCTCGTCGCCCAATTCGGCGATCAGCGGATCGATCGGGATCGCACCCAGGAAGGGCACACCCATCTCTTCGGCCATGAGGTGCCCTCCATGCGCCCGCAGGATCGGCGTGACCTCGCCGCACTTCGGACAGGCGAACCCGCTCATATTCTCCACCACGCCCAGCACCTTCACGCCCAGTTCCTTGCAGAAGTTGATCGACTTGCGCACGTCCGCCGCCGCCACCTTCTGCGGCGTCGTCACGATCACGGCACCCTCCAACTCCGGAATGAGCTGGCACACCGAGAGCGGCTCGTCGCCCGTCCCCGGAGGCACGTCGATGACCAGCAGGTCAAGGTCGCCCCAGTCGACATCCTCGATGAACTGCCGGATCACGCTCATTTTCATCGGCCCACGCCAGATCACCGGATCATCCGGGCTCTTCAGCAGGAAACCGACCGACATCACTTTCAGGCCACCGAGTTCCACCGGCAGCATGCCGTCGTCGCCGCTTTCAAGC
Source organism: Kiritimatiellia bacterium (assembly GCA_038219365.1). Taxonomy (GTDB): domain Bacteria; phylum Verrucomicrobiota; class Kiritimatiellia; order RFP12; family UBA1067; genus JAHFSX01. The sequence continues at coordinate 5,351 of JBBRJN010000098.1, forward strand.
CTTTGCCCCAGCAACCCCAGCAAGATCGGCACGCTCGGCCCGTGCAGGTCCACATCGAGTAGCCCAACGCGCTGCCCGGACAACATCGCCGCCATCGCGAGGTTCACCGCCACGGTGCTTTTGCCCACGCCGCCCTTGCCCGACATCACGATGATTTTGCGCCGGATGCGGCTCAGCCGCGACCGCATCTTCTGATCCGGATCGGTCGGCTCCGCAGATTGACCGCCCACCGTTCCGGCGGAGGGGCACGAGCGGTCACCGCAGCTTCCGCACTGGCTCGGTTCACAAGGCTTCTCTTCGTTTTGCATCTCTATCCGTTCCTTGAATGTTTTTCCAGCAGCTCCGCCGCCACCGCGACGCATTCGTTGCACGGCAGTATCCGCGCCGCGCGGATCTCCTTACACGTCAGATGTCCGCCGGTCTTTTCCGCGAACGCTTGTTTAATCGCTTCCGCCGCCGCCGCACCGGCCAGCGTACAACTGGCGTGCACAGCGCCGCACAGCCCCCCGGGCGCGCGCCCGGCCCCGCACCCCGCGAAGACCTCTTCGACCCCACGCCCGCCACGATACTTAGACCCCCAGGCGAACGCCACCGACTGGGCGCAATTTCCAAGCTTGCTGCGGTGATACTCACTGGCTGTTTTTTTCATCATTCCCTTTCGCTTCTAAAACGTAATCTTCATCCCCGCATAACCCGGTTGTACCGAGTGGCCCAGCCGCTGTGCGAGAAATTCCATCGCTGCATCCCCCGTACAGTGGCAGGGAAGCAGATGAGGAATAGTATACTCTTTCAGAGCCTCGGCTGTCCGTTCCAATCGTTCCTCATTCGCATGAAGCAGGTGCATGCCGCCAATCACCGCGACGATGCGGCTGTCCCCGGCTAAACCGGTGATATGCCTCAAGGTGTTGATGATGCCCGCATGGCAACAGCCCAAACAAATAACCAGCCCCGCATGGGTCTGCACCCAAAGCGAAAGATCATCCGGAATCGTGTCCGCATGTTGTCCTTCCGCCTCCAGAAAGAACGGCCCGCCCGTGTCCTCGTACGCGGTGACGCGCGGCACCGGCCCCGTCAGCATTACACCCTCAGCTAAAGCCCATGGGGTTGTCACCCGGCAGCGCCGCGCTTCGGGCAGCGCCTGTATGGCCTCCGCAGACGCTTTCGGCATACCAATCGGTTTCGGCGAATCATGAATGCTGTACCGCGCCCTCACGGCGTCCGGATGCAGATACAGACGGGCGTGCCCGGCACGCTCAAGCGCCTTGGACACGTTCCCGGTGTGATCATAGTGGCCGTGGCTTAGCACCACGCCGTCCGCCAGACCGAGACCGATGCCCAACGTTTTCGCATTATTCAGCATCGCCTCGCCGCGTCCCGTGTCGAACAGGATCTTATGCCCGGCGACCTCGATCCAGAGCGACAACCCATGCTCCGCCTCCAGTCCGTAGGCGGCGCGGTTGTCCGACAGCAAGGTCACCGATATTCCGTTCGTATGCATGGCGCTCCTTTCAGGATGGCGGCACCTCGCAAAATGTCGCCTGCGCCCAGACCAATACGCGCTCACCGTCCGTAAGTTCCGCTTTGAGCCGGTAGAGCGGCGCATGGGATTCCACCACCCAGGCCCGCAAGCCGATTCGCCTGCCCATCGGCACGGGATGCGGATAGCGTACACGCAGATCGGCGGTGACCGCCCGTACGCCCTGGTGGAAGAGGCAATGCGTCATGGCCGAATCGAGCAACGCCGCTGCGACACCGCCATGGAGCATTCCGTCGTATCCCTGCAGCCGCTCATCCGGCTCTAACGCTGTGCGTACGCAACCTTCACCGTCCGGCTCAAAAGCCAGTCCCAGCGACCACGGATTCTTATCGCCACACAGGAGACACGCCCGATGGCCGTGTTGATGGCCGATGTCGTGACCGATACCCTTAGTGATCACAGACATTCGCACCTGCCTGTAGTGTGCCCGCCAAGTAGTGCCCGATCAGCGCCTCCGGCGTCTCTGACGGCACGCCGACCATCACCTTGACTTTGTTTTCCGTGAAAATGTCCTGCGCGCGCTGACCCATGCCGCCGGCCAGAATCAGCCCCGCACCCTGTGCCGCAATCCATCTCGGAATAACGCCCGGCTCGTGCGGCGGCGGCACAAGGTCCTGGCGCCCGACAATTTTTTTCGTCACAAGGTCCACGTCGACCAGCGCGAACGTCTCGCAGTGTCCGAAGTGCATGCACAATTTTCCCTCAGCCAGAGGGATCGCGATTTTGATTTTCATGTTACTCATTCGTCTTCTCCTTGTTTCTGATTTCCAGTTTCAAAAGCCTAACTTCTCCCATACGGTCCTGATGTCCGCTGCCGACGGCGCGTCGGTCTCAACAACCGCTTTCGCCTGAATCTGCGCCGCCGTCACCAGGCGGTCGTAGCGGATGCGCCCGACGACCCGCGCCCCGGCCGTCTCCGCTTTCTTTTCGATCCGTTCCGTCATCTCGGGATTGATGTCCCACTTGTTCACGCACACCGCCGTCGAAATCTCGAAATGCCGCGCCAGCTTCAGCACGCGCATAAGGTCATGCTCGCCGGAAACGGTCGGTTCGGTCACCACAAACACCTGTGACGCACCGGTCAACGAGGCGATCACCGGGCAGCCGATGCCGGGCGGCCCGTCCGTGATGATCAGCGGCAAACCCTTTTCTTGCGCGACCCGCCGCGCCTCGCGCCTCACCGTGGCCACCAGCTTGCCGGAGTTCTCGGCCGCCGCGCCCAGACAGGCGTGGACCATCGGCCCGCAGCGCGTTTCGGAGACCATCCATTCGCCGCACAACCGTTCGGGGAACGCGATGGCCTGCACGGGACAGAACCGCACGCACACGCCGCACCCCTCGCACGCCACGGGATCGATCTCATACAGCGGCTTTCCGAACGGGCGTTTGACGGACTTCGGGGCACCGAACCGGCACAGTTCCGCGCACAGTCCGCACCCCGTGCACATTTCGCGCCGGATCAGCGCTTCATGGCCGCTCTTGAAATCCATGCTCTCCATGATCTTCGGCGCCAGCACGAGGTGCATGTCGGCCGCGTCCACATCGCAATCCGCAACCACGGCATGACCGGCCGCCAGCACGGCGAACGACGCCGCCACGCTGGTCTTGCCCGTGCCGCCCTTGCCGCTGATGATGACTAGTTCCTGTATTTTTGTTTCCATACCCTTTAGCTTTTCTCTCCAGAACGGAGGGCCTCATAGAAAAGCGCGTTGTCTTTGCGAACGGCTTTGACGGTTCCCCGCTGCCTCAGAAGCAACACCCTTTTCAACACATCGTTGGGAAGGAGTCCCAGCCCCGACGCAATCCCATCAACGGTGCAGGGGCGCCTGCGGAGCAGAGCAAGGATATCGGCATCCGTTACCGGACCGGAAAAGCTCCCCGTCTCGGTATCCGGACCGTCCCCGCTGATAATGTCAACGCAACCATGGAAGAGTTTCTTGAGGCTGAGCATCAGCTCCGCAGAGACCGGGCAGGCGAAATCCTCGGCAGGGGGCCGCGCCACGGTATTCAGCTGCACGCGCGCCACTCCGCAGGCCTGTGCGATTGCGGCGATCTTCTTTACCTCCTCGGGTAGTCCGGTCACCCCCGCG
>JBBRJN010000099.1:0-8959 GCA_038219365.1 Kiritimatiellia bacterium
GGCACGCCCTCCATGACGGCGCTCGCGGTATCGACGTCGACGCGGTCGGCGAGCGCCACGTATTTCGCCCGCAGGGTGTAAAGCTCTTGGATGCAGGGCTGGTTCAGCAAGGCGATGCCGAGCATGGGCTGCTGGGCGATACGGTTGGGATGCGACAGGGAGACCGTCATCTGGGCAGGCGCACGGAGCACCGTCATGGAGGCGTTGCCGAGCGAAACAGGGGCCCCGTTCGTTGCGGCGAACGGACCGTAAACGAGGTTTGTTTGGCTGGTGGATTGAAGCAAAAAATGCTGTCCGTAGTCGAACATGCGCAGCGTGTAGGAGACCTGTTTGGAGCCGACCACCGTTCCGTCGGTCAGCTCGTAGGGGCCATAACGCCCGCTGGTTCCGACGCCCAGATAGAAGGTGACCGGAGCGATGAAAACGGCTAGTTCCGCCATGGCAAGCTCTCGGCTGACGGGAACCGGCTCGGGTGCCAACACCGTGAGATTATCGGTGCCGATGCGTGTGCCGTTGGGGCCGATGTTGAAGGACTGGGCCGCGGCAGAGAGCGCCAGGCCGCAGAGGAATGAGGCGAGCGTGGTTGCGTTCATGGAGGACTCCTAACAGCAAAGAGAAGCGCCCTCTAGCGTGTCAACGTTTGGCCAAAGGGGTCAGTAAAGCCACTTTAAAAGCGCAGTCGGAGCGGAATTTCGGCACGGGGATGGAGAGTAGATTTTCTTGTGTCCGCACATCGAAACGGCGCACGGACTTGCCGGTTTCGGTTTCGAAGAACTCCACGCGGAAGAGGCCGGGCGTGAACCCGTCGATGTTCACGGTGAGGTGCTCGGCTTCGGGGGCCTCTTCGCCGGCGCGAGCGAAGCGTACGGGGTAGATGTAGCCGCGGGCTTTTTCAGGCGAGGCGGTACAGAGGGCCTCGAATTTTTGCAACAGCGCCTTGTCGCCGTTCTCCGCGAGGGTCAGCCCTGCCGGCCGGTGTTTGGAGGTGGGGTCACGCGGATCCACGTTCTCCATGAACTTCCTGATGGCGGTGTAGCGGGGGTAGAGGTTGTTCTCGTCGATCACCTGCCACCACCAGAACATGGGCACGCCTGCCAGTGGCAGGCAGGCTCCAGACCAGAGCGCGGCGTGCTGTTCGATCATTAACTTTTCAAGGCTGCTGGCCATGGCGGAACCGCCGAACTCGGTGATGAGGATCGGCTTATTGTAGTCGAGCCCAGCGTCGGCCGTGCCGATGGTGAGGGCAACGATGTGTTCGGGACGATCGGGGCTCCTGTTATTGTAGGCATCGAGCGGATTGAAATCCATCTCGGGCAGGTTACACAGCTTGGGATTAAGGAGCGTGTAGTCGTTCGAAACGTGGGCGGAAATCAGATGGCCATAGGGGTCGATGGATTTGAGATAGCTGCCGAGAAGGCGGCACCACTCCACAACAGCGGGCTCGAAATGCGTCTTGTGGTGCGTTTCGTGGCCTGTCAAGTTGAGTTCGCTGCACAGTTCGTAACCGAAGATCACGGGTGTCCAGCCCCAGCGCGCTTGGGTGTAGCGGCAGAAGCGCTTCTGCATCTCGATGGCGCGGGCGTCGCTAAAAAATTCAAGGGGCATGTTGAGCCAGCCGCCCGGCGTCTTCTGGTTATAAGGGTGCAAGTGCCATTCGGGATCGCTCCAGGTGCTGATCCGGCCGTGGTAGTTGAGCACCAAGTTGATGTAGATCCGGTGCTGGAGGGCGAGGTCGACAACGCGGTCCAGTTCCCAGGCGTTTCCCATGTGGAAGTCGTTCGCACCGTGATACCCGCCGATACCCTCGGTCCATTCGAGGCCGAGCGACCAGGCGCTCATCCACACCTCAGCCCAGTTTTCGCCGGCCTCTTGCATGCGCTTGAAATAGCGGCGGTAGGCGGTGGAGCCCTCCGCCTTGCGGAAAACCCACGGGAACTTGTCATCCATGCGCGTATCGGTGGCGGAGCGCACATTGTGACCGATGGGGTAGAAAAGCGAACCGTCATCAAATTCGAAATAGCGGCGGTCTTTTTCGGAAACGCGCACAAAGTGCAGCGCGTCTGCGGCGGGCGGAGCGGCGGTGAAGCGAAGGGCGTTGGTGACGAGCGTGGTGCCGAGGGCGTCACGGGCGAAGAGCGTGACCGCGTACTCACCGGGCACGCGCGGGCAATAGCGGATGCGCCACTCGGGCGGGCCGTCGGGTTCGACCGGCTCGCCCAGTTCATCCTCCAGTCGGTAGTGCGGCTGATAATAGAACGCGCTGACGGTGTTTGTCGCGCCGGACGGTGTGATAAGGGTGGCACCCGCATCGATCTGTGCAGGGTCAAAGGGGTTTGTATAGCGGTCGGGTAGGTCGAAGCGCAACTCGTAAAGCGCGAGCGACCGGGCGGTGCGGGTGACGGGCCTGATTTTTGAGATAGCAGGTGCCCCGGCTGGCGGTCGGGTCTCGAGGGTTGCTGACACAAGGACGCACTTTCCCGTGAAGGCTGCGTCAGCGAACACGCGGAATCCGACGGACTGCGGGTTCATGCGGACGCGGTGGTGCCAGGCGAGCGAATGTCCGGGTGTCTGCCAGCCGGACGCGCCAGGCTGAAAGGGAATGGCCAGCGTGTTGGTTGTGCCTGCCTGCAGATGGCCGGGGATGAGGTATTGATGCCAATAATCGTCGCGGTCTTTGAACCACGCGAGGCCGCCCGAGTAGACGGGCGCGTTTTCTGGCCAAACCACGGTCAGGCAAAGGGTCGCGCCGTCGAGCCAGTTTGTGGTGTGCGGCGCATGCAGGTGAAAATTACACTCGCCTGGAAACGCCAGCGAGACCTCAAGCGGCAAAGGTTTAACGGGCGTGTCAGCCTCGGTCGATACGGAAAGCGGTACGGATTGCGCGATCACGCACGACGCGACCACACCCATGAGCGGCATCACGCAGAACGTTTTTTTCAACAGGTTTTGGCAGAACATTGCTGAAACAATATAGCAATCGGTATGCCAATTCAAGAGGGGAATCGCCGTGTTGAAACAGAACGCTTACGGAACGCTCGGTTTCGTCCCTCCGAAGCAGTAAGCCACATAGTCGGGATTCATGGGCTTGGTGAGGAACGTGACGGCCACGGCGGTCAGCGCGGCGATAGGTAGCGCGATCAGGATCGGGTCGACCACGGACCACGTGGGGCTGAAAGCAGCTGATAACAGCGTGGGCTTCCCGAGGAGCGTCTTGCAGAGGCCTAGTCCGATAGCGGTTTTTGCGTTGATGCAGACCGACCAGAAGGCACTTGTGGTGAAACCGATGAGCATGGAGGCCAAGGCGGCCTGACGCGTCATGCGTTTCCAGAATAGTCCGCCTAAGAACGCCGGCAAGAAGGTGGCGGCGCAGATGCCGAAAAAGATGGCGGTGGCCAGTGCGATGATGTTGCCGCGCACCATTTTGCCCAGCACGATCGCGGCTATCAAGCCTACGACGATGCCGAGGCGCGTGATCAGCACGGTGCGCGCCGAGTTGCCGCGGCTGAGAGGCTCGAAGATGTCGCGGCCAACCGCCGTGCCCATGGTGTGGAGTTGGCTCGAGAGGGTGCTCATGGCAGCGGAGAGGAGGGTCATAAGAAAAAGCACGCCGAACCACTTCGGAAAGGCGCTGTTGACGTAGCGGGGGATGATCGTGTCGCTGTTGCCTTGCAGCGTGGTGCCGAGGGTGACCGTACGGGCAATTGCGATGAGGCCGGGCCGGATGATGTCAGGCGCGCTGTCTGAGCCGCGCGTAACCGTGAGCGAGGGCGTTTTCAGCAGGTAATTGAGCGGCTGCTCCGCCTTGTCGTCAGGAAGGCGGTAGGCGATGAACGCTTTGGCTCGGGCGTTGACCTCCGGTGCGGCATCGGCTCTTACCAGGGAGAGCGGGCTTTTGCCGTCGGCTCCGGGATCAAGCAAGACGCTTTCCGTCACGATTTGACAGTGGATCGCCTCATGCTTGGCGAAGTAGACATTGGAGAGCGCGCCGACCACGAAGGCCACGCCGGTCATGAAAAGGATGAAGATGCCGCCGGTTGCGACGCCGCGGTTGAGGGACTGCTTGGATTTCACGGTCATGAAGCGCACGATGAGCTGTGGCTGGGCCAACACGCCGATGCCCACGCCCATGACGATGGTCGAAACCATGATCCACCAGAGATTGTATTGGCTGGCGGCGGCACCGGTCGCGCCGGCAGCGGCCCAGCCGAAGGCGGGCATGGAGGTCCAGCCTTGGTGTCCGATGGCGGCGAGGGCTTTGGGGACTTGCGGGCCGAGTTCGGTCAGCGATTGATGTGCGGCGGTGAAGCCCCCGAGAGTGTGATAGGTGCCTCCGAGCAGGATGAGCATTCCGACGAGCATGATTCCCCCCTGCAGGGCATCGGTCAGCATCACGCCCTTGAGCCCGCCGGCGATCACATAGGCCGCAACAAGCAGTGAAAAAATGTAGAGTGCGGCATCGTACGAGATGTGGAAGATCGGGCCGATGAACTCGGCTCCGCCGATAATGACGGCCATGGCATAGAGCGGCATGAACGAGAAAATGATGAGTGCGCAGACGATCTGCACGAACCGGCTGTCGTAGCGTTTTCCCATCAGCTCAGGGAAGGTGTGCGCGTCGAGGTGGTGGCCCATACGGCGCGTGGGGTTGCCCAGGAAAACAAAGGCTATGAAGATGCCCACAAAGATGTTAAGGACCGTCAGCCAGAGCAGCCCCATGCCGAAGTTGGCGGCCACACCGCCGAAGCCGACGATGGCCGCGGTGCTGATGAAGGTCGCTCCGTACGAGAGCGCCATGATCACCGGATTCGCATTGCGCCCTGCGACCAGATAGTCCGAAGCGGTTTTAGTCTGGCGGTAGCCGAGATAGCCGAGGTAGCCGGTGGTCAACAGGTAAACGAGCAGAACAATCAGGGTGAACGTATCCATTTCAATGGTTCCTTGTTAGGGGTTCGTTTCGCGCGTGGTCAGAGCGAGGCTTCGACTTCTTCTTTTTCTTCCTTGGCCCACTGAACGTCTTCCGGTTTGACCGGCTCGTCGCCCCGGTTCCACTGGGAATAACCGTAAACCACGCACACAAGCCCTCCGCAAATCGAAAGCAGATACGCGACCGCTACCCACGGATCTTGAATGCCGACTATCATGACGCCCCCTTGTTTCAGACTGCTTCACCTGTCGTGGTACTGCCCTCCGGCCAAACACCGGAGTTACTACACAGCAGAACACATGGGCGTTACTATACGAAGAAACGAGGGCGCGGTGCAAGCCAGCAATTCTATTTTTGGCATGACACGCACAGAGGGAAGGCCCTCACGGTTGCTACAAACGGAAACGCTGGGCTTTCTCCTGTTCGTAGTGGTGCCGTGAGGCGCTTCTTTGCCATAATTAGAATTGCTGGGTGCAAGTGGGAAGAGGTAAAAACGCTCAAGAGAGAGAATGCCCTCACGGGCACACAAGCGAGAGCGCAGCGTTTTCGCAGGTTTGTAGTGACGCGTTGAGGCGTTTCTTGGTCGCCCATTCGGGTCCGCCTGTCAAATCGGCATGGCAAGAGGCCGTTTTTTTGATATAAAGAAGTGCAACAAGGAGTGTGTTGTGAGTCGTGAAAAAAAAGAGTTAAAAGGCGTCACTCGGTTGGGCGGCAAGCAGACCGTTTACTCGGACCAGTACGACCCGTCGGTCTTAGAGACCTTCGTCAACAAGCACCGCGACGCGGACTACTGGGTGACGTTCACCTGTCCCGAGTTCACCTCGCTCTGCCCGGTGACGGGGCAGCCCGATTTTGCCACGATCACGATCCAGTATGTGCCGGACGTGAAGATGGTGGAGAGCAAGTCCCTCAAACTTTACCTCTTCAGTTTCCGGAACCACGGCGACTTCCATGAGGATTGCGTGAACGTGATTCTAAAAGACCTGCGCGCGGTGATGAACCCCAAGTACATCGAAGTCTGGGGCAAGTTCACCGCGCGCGGCGGCATCGCCATCGACCCGTATGTCAACTATGGGCAGCCGGACACGAAGTACGCGATGCTCGCAGAGGCGCGCTTCTGTTCGCACGACGGACTGCGGAAATAGGCGTTCGGGAGAGGTGACATAATATGAGGAGCGAACAGGCACTAGTTGTTTTTTCAGGAGGGCAGGACAGCACGACCTGCCTGGCTCAGGCGGTGCGGGACCACGGTAAAGGGCGGGTCGCCTGCATTACGTTTCACTATGGGCAGCGGCACGGGCTCGAGGTGGAGGTCGCCAAAAAGATCGCTGCGGATTTCGGCGTGACCGAGCACACGTTCATCGGCTTGGACTGGTACAACCAGATCACGACGAACGCGCTGCTGAATCCAGAGATCGCAATCGCTAAGGACGCCGCCGCAGCATGTCCCAACACAGTGGTCGACGGGCGCAATATGATGTTCCTGCTGGTGGCCGCGATCTATGCCAAGCGGTTGGGCATACGGGACATCATCACCGGCGTTTGCGAGACCGATTTCAGCGGATATCCCGACTGCCGCGACGTTTTTGTCAAATCGTGCAATGTGACGCTGAACCTGGCGATGGCCTACGAGTTCCGCGTGTTGACGCCTCTGATGGATCTGACGAAAGAGGAGACGTGGGCGCTGTCCGACAACTTGGGAATTTTGGACTACGTGGCGGAAAACACGCTGACGTGTTACAACGGGATTGTGGGGCACGGGTGCGGGGGCTGTCCGAGTTGTCTTTTACGCAAGCGCGGTTATGAGGCGTATCTCAAAAGCAAGGAGGCGTGATGCTGACGGTTTCCAAACAGTGCGTGTTCGATGCGGCACACGTGTTGACCAACCATGCGGGACATTGTAAGAACTTGCACGGCCACACCTATCGAGTGATCGTCGAAGTGGCGGAGGGTGAGGACGGCAAGGACATGGTGATCGATTTCAAAGACCTCAAGCAGGTGCTGCAAGAGGTGATCCTGGAGCGTTTCGATCATGCGTTCATTTTCGATGAGGCCAGCGCGAGCGAGCGCGAGATAGCGGAGGTGATCGCGAAGCACGGCATGAAAAGTGTGGGCTTGCCCTTCCGTTCAACGGCCGAAAATCTGGCCAGGCACTTTTTCAACGGACTGGCGGACCGCGTCAATGTGTTTTCGGTCAAGGTGTACGAAACGCCCGAGTCGTGTGCGGAATACCGCAAGGGCTAAGCTCCCATGCAAGACGTGCAAACATACCCCGTGGTCGAGATTTTCGCATCGGTGCAGGGCGAAGGCTACAACACCGGCAAAGAGGTCGTTTTTTTGCGGCTCGGCGGGTGCAACCTGTCCTGTCCCTGGTGTGACACGGCGTACCTCGACTTTGAAACGGAGAATGAAGACGACGTCGTGACACGCGTGACTGCTTTTCAGACAAAAGCGCTGATTCTGACAGGCGGAGAGCCGTTGATTCAAGAGGGGCTGGAGAGTCTGTTGTCGCGATTCAAGGAGCTCGGTTACTGGATCGGCGTGGAGACTAACGGGCTGGTCGCGCCGCCGCAGACGTGGCTGCGGCGTATCGACTACATGGCGGTTTCGCCCAAGGCGCTCTACGCGTCGCTGTATGATGACGAGCGCATGGTGACGCAGGCAGACGAGGTGCGTATTGTGGTGGACGGCGAGGTGCGTGCCTTTTGCGATGCGATGCGAAACAGGATTGCGTCCGCACATTACTTTCTTTCGCCCTGTGAACGCGAGGGAGCGCTGAATGTCGAAGAGACCATCCGTTTGTTAGGAGTCCTCAACCGCGGGCGTCGCGCCAATAAGTGGCTGCTCTCTTTCCAGACCCACAAAATGGCTGGCCTGAGGTAGGGGCCTCACCCGCGTGTGTCATGACCTTGCCTGATTTTCCGCTTCATCCACACCTCGCGAGGTGTGATAAGAAGGTGAGAACTGCGCAGTGCCAGACCGAGCGATGGGATGACCCAACGTCCCGACACAAGACGGAAATGCGTGTGTGCAAGCTTGTTGATACGGGCGAGAGGCGCTAAACTGGTGTGCATGAGTATTTCAGAGCCAAACCGGTTTGTCCGAAAACAAGCTCCCGTCGCCGAGCAGGAGGTGGCCTACCCTGCGGTTTTTCACTTCCGGATCATTGTTGAAGTTGGGGCTGCCGCTGAAAACGTACTCAACGGTGCGCTTGCGGCCTATAAAATCACGCAGCCGCTGACGTCTGCGCAGGCCTCGGGGGCGGGGCGCTATCAGGCCTACAGCGTTTCGGTCGAGATGCAGAGCCGGGATGAGTTGTATGCTTTTGACGCGGCGGTGAAGGGCGTGCCCGGCGTGCGTATGTTGCTTTAGGAGAGTTGATGGCGGAAGTCGTTTTAGAGAATGTCTGTAAGCGGTACGAGAGCGGGGCGCTTGCGGTTGACCAGTTCAATCTGGTCATCGCGAGCGGCGAGTTTCTGGTATTGGTCGGGCCCTCCGGGTGCGGCAAGTCCACAACCTTACGTATGATTGCCGGGCTGGAGGAGATTTCGTCGGGAGTGATCAGCATCGGCGGGAGGTGTGTCAATACGGTGCCGCCGAAAGACCGTGACATCGCGATGGTGTTCCAAAATTACGCGCTCTATCCGCACATGACGGTGTTCGAGAATATGGCGTTCGGCCTCACGTTGAGAAGCGTCCCCAAGCAAGAAATCGCCGCGCGCGTGCAAGAGGCAGCCTCGATTTTAGGATTGGGGGAGCTGATGCAGCGTTTGCCGAAACAGCTCTCGGGGGGGCAGCGGCAGCGGGTTGCGGTGGGCCGCGCGATTGTGCGTAAGCCCAAGGTTTTCCTCTTTGACGAGCCGCTCTCCAATTTGGATGCGAAGATGCGCGTCGAGATGCGTAGCGAGATCAACCGCCTGCATCGCCGGCTCGACGCCACGATGGTGTATGTGACGCATGACCAGGTGGAAGCCATGACGATGGGAGACCGGATCGTGGTCATGGACCGCGGCAGCATCCAGCAGGTGGCCAAGC
>JBBRJN010000100.1:0-8955 GCA_038219365.1 Kiritimatiellia bacterium
GTGGTCTTCACCTACATGAGCAACGGCGACGCGATCCGCATCGGTTCCGAAATCGTCCAGTACGCCGCAGTCTCACGCGAAGCGCCTTACGCCTTCACCACATGCACACGCGGCGCGTTCAAGACCCGCCCTGCCGCCCATGCCGCAGGCGAGCGCGCCGACTACCTGCAGCAGCGCTACATCGCCTTCTACCCGCAGCCCGACTCGCCCTTAGCCGCCGATCTCGCAGACCACATCGCCACCGTTTACAACACCTGCAAGCTCGACCAGATCTACTTCGACGGCTCCGAGGGCATGATGAGCCGCTACGGCATCGACGCCATGCGCCACGCGATTTTCAAACGCCTCAAAGGCGACCCGCTGGTCGAGGCGAGCTGCCACGGCGAACACAACTGGTGGTTCCATTCGCGCCTCGGCGCGTGGGACCATCCGGTCTGGGCCGCGAAGCGTTTTCAGGACAAGCACATCGCCGAGTCCTCACGCTATCGCGATTCCGACTTGCTCGAACCGCAGATGGGCTGGTGGGCACCACGCATGCCTTCGCCTCAGGCCCGCGGCCACTTCCTTGACGAGATGGAATACTTCGCCTGCAAGAACCTCGGACTCGACGCCGCCATGTCGATCCAAGGCGTGAATGTCTCCTCGGCCCCGCTGCCCTTCCACATCGAAAAACAGTTCACCCTGCTCGGCTGGTACGAGCACCTGCGGCTCGCCCGCTATTTCGACACGCAGACCGTCGCCCGCGTGGCCGTGCCTGGCGACGAGTTCCGCCTGCGCCAGAACCGCGAGGGTACATGGGCGTTCACCCCCGTCAAGATGAGCGCCCACCGCATCAGCGCCCTCGGCAACGGTTCTGAAACGTGGGCCTCAGGCAACCCTTATGCGCAACAGCCGCTCTCCGCGCGGATCGAAGCGCTCTACGCCGTCGCGCCCTTCGACAGCCCCAAACGCATCCCGCTCGCCGACGCCGCCGACTTTGCCGCCTTCAAGACATCTTCCGCCTCAGCAGCCGTCCTGCTCAACCTCTCTGAGGAGGTCGCTGACACAAAGGGCGGCAGCCGCAACCTGCGCCTGCACGCTGAAAACAAAGGCCTCACGCGCGTCGGAGCCTGGGCGCGGGCCACGCTCGACTTCCCGGCCCCCTACCGAAACCTCACCGGCACAAGCGCCTTCGGCGTGTGGATCAAGGGTGATGGTAAAGGCGCACTCTTGAACCTCCAACTCGGAACACCGCGCGAGTTCATGCACGCCCTCTCGGATCACTACGTCACCATCGACTTCATGGGTTGGCGCTACGTCGAACTGCTTGTGCGTGAACGCGACGTTGAGCGGATGTCCGATTATGAGTGGCCCTATGGCGGTGCATACGACATTTATCGCAACCCGCTCGACATGTCCCACCTCTCGCAGGTCACGCTCTATCTCAACGACCTGCCCGCAGGCGCTCGCGTCGACGTGACGGTCAGCCCCATCATGGCGCTGCCGACTCAACCCGCCGCGCTCAAAAATCCCGTGCTCACCGTGAACGGCCAGACCCTGACGTTTCCCTTCACGCTCACCTCGGGTGATTTTGCTGAATTGGAACCCGACGGCGTCTGCACACACTACAACGATAAAGGCGATATACTTGCACGCGTTCGCTGTGGCACGGGAGTCTCGCCCGCAGTTCCCTGTGGCACGGGCGTCTCGCCCGTGATTCTCCGTGGCACGGGCGTCCCGCCCGTGATTCTCCCCGGCCCCAACGCCCTCACCTTCACCTGTGTCCCCCCCTCGAATGTCAGTGCCCGCGCGGAGGTCACGCTCAACGCCTTTGGAGCCCCGTTCGGTACGCCTAACCCGCGCCGCGCGATCAACTGGAAACACCTAGAACGCGAGTATGAAATGGCGCGCCTCATCACCGGATCAAACGATGTCGATAACGCATGGGACATCTGTGTTCGTCCGAGCGAAAAGGCGAAGCTGGAAATAGAACTCTGTGGCGCGATGGAATCGCCTGTTCTCACCGTCGGCGAGCGCGCGGTGAGTTTCCCTGTTACCCTCACGAACGGCCAGCGCCTGCTCTGCCGCGACGGGCGTCACTGGACTGTCCTCGACGCCCAGCGCGCAACCGTCTCCGAAGGCACGCTGGAGACCAAGGTCCCCCTACTGCAACCCGGCACCACCCGCGTCGCTTTATCATGCACCGCGTGCGGCCGCGCCCAAGTCAAATTGGTCAAGGTATACGGAAACGCCCAACGCTGAAGGTCAGACTTCCTGATTTCGACTAGGAAATGGCGGTGATTCACGGAAAATGACTTGGCACATTTTCTGTCAGCAGATTGTGCAGATTGCACAGATTGTGATTCGAGTGTTCTGAAGACTGGTCCCTCTGTTCGGTGATGCGATTGAACCACACAGGAGAGGGTTCACGCAGAGACCCGAAGACGCAGAGGGGGGGGGGAATCCCTTTTTCTCTTCTCTCCTCATCTTATCTCCGGGTCTCCGGGTCTTGGCGTGGGACCTCCATCCGGGCCATGCCGCAGCTATTAGTGCCGGCATCCTGAAACCGGCGCGTTAGCACAGTTTGAATCAGAAAATCAGGAAAACAGGAAAGGGAGTCTGCGTCTGTGATGCAGGAGCAGATGCAGGGTGTAGCAGTAGGACGGCTTCTCTCCAAGCCGTCCTACCTCCTTTCACCGCGCGCCCTTGCCGAGAAGGTTGATTTCGCGATAGACGTTGAATCCCTGTTGGCCGTTCTGAAACTCGAAGCGGACAGCCACCACGTTGCTCGCCTTGGCCGGCACGCGCAGCTCGGACGCGCCGAAGGCGCACTCTTTGGAGCCCGTCGCCACCTTCACGAAGGTGCCGGGATCAGCGGCGTAGGCGACCCGCACGGTATAGCGCTGGCTCGCCCGGGCGTCTTGATGGCCGGCGAACGTGCGGATCTCGGTGAGGTCGCACGGCTGCTTAAGATGCAGCGTGAGCCAGTCGCCGTCTCCGTATCCTCGAAACGTTTTTCCGTCGTCAACGGAGCCCTCCTCGCCCGCGCCGTTGCGCGTGGTGCCGTTGAACAAGGCACTGGCGTCGGCTCCTCCGCCGGCGTGGGCGCAATGATCCTCGGCACGCGCCAAAAACCGATGTACCAGATCGTCTTTCACCACGTCGGCCTCGAGATCAGACGCGGTGTCCGCTGGCACAGCTTCGACCCGCTTATAAGCCGATGCGATCCGGTGCTGGCCGGCCTTCACGCGCACGGTCTTGTCCGGCAGAATCACGTCGGCTTCGGTGCCGTCGGGAACCGTCACGTCGAGCGTGATCGTGCCATCGGACCACGTCCAAGACACCGCCACGTCGCCATGCGGCGTCGGCACAACGCCCTTCGCCCACGTCAGGTCACACACCTGCGGACAGACCGCAAACGTCGTGAAACCGGGCGCGGTCGGCGTCACGCCCAACACGCGCGCCGACATCTGCACGAGCGGCGTCGAGCACCAGCCGTGGCTGAGGTCGCCGCCGTTCCACATCTCGCGGAACGACTGTGTCTCTTTCACGATTTTCCAGCGCCGCATCTGCGTCGTGCCGTACCGATCGAACAGCCCCGCGTGGTCGAGCGCCTGAAAGACCCAGTGCATGAACCACGGCTGCGTGTTCAAAGGTTTCTCGGCCATGACCGTTTCAACGATGGCCCGCTGGCGGTCTTTCGGCGCGAGATCGTAGAGCACGGCAAGCAGGTTGACGTGCGGACTGAACGTCTCAATGTCCGTGTCTGCGGGCAGCCACTGATACGGCTTCACCGACGTCTGGAACGGCTTGCCGTCGCGGTACAAACCTTTGTCCGCCACCCACAGCTCGCGGTTGAACGCATCGGCGATTTCGCCGCGCCGTTTCCCGTATTCCGCCACGCGCGCCGAATCGCCGGCGAGCGACGCCACGCGCGAGGCCATTTCCAGACCGTGATAGTAAAACGCGGTCAGATAGCCCTGGCCGATCACCGCCGGCGGATGGTGGCAGCCGAAGCCGCCGATGGTCACCCAGTCCATGAACATGTAATTGGGCGCCTCCGAGATGAGACCGTTGGTACCGCGCCACGAGGCGTAGGTGTCCATCAGCTCGTGCACGTACGGCGCCATTTCCTCGACCAGCGCCCGGTCGCCCGTGTAATCGTAATCGTCCATCAGCATTTGCAGCCAGCCGATGGAGTAGCTGGTGTGGAAGTTGTGGTACTTCTCGTCTTTGAGCAGCCAGGCGAATTTCCGGATGTCCTGCCGCGTCAGCCACGGTTGGGCGAAGGCGTAGTCGTTGACCAGGGCCTCGATGAGATAATCGCCCGGATCGCTGATCGGTTCCTGATGGTTCGGCGAATCGAGGTGGTGCGTCTGCAGGCAGATCTGCACGGCCCACCGCGACACTTCCCAGATCCGGTTCAACGCCTCGTCGCTGCATGCGAACGCGCCGCGATACGCCACCGGTTGCGACGTGAAGATCGCGCCCGCGTCCGCGATCTCCACCGGCTCGGTCACGTTTTTAACCTCCACGGTGTATGCCGGAGCGATCTCGTCCATGTACGGAAACTCCAGCGTCTCCTCCCCGCCGGCGAGCAGAAATGACTCCTGATGGTGCGCCTTGACGGTCAGTGTCGCCCCCCTACCGCCCTTCACTTTCACCTGCGGGAAGCCGCTCAGCACGCGGTCGAACACCACGGTGAATGCGCCGTCCTTCGTGAATACCCGGTTCGCGGGCAGGCCTTCGGTGCGGGCGACCGGATACCGCGCCTCCATCAGCGGCGGGATCTCGCTCGGGATGAGGGGCGCCCACACTTCCGGCACCTCGCGGGCCACCGGCCACGACGCGTCGTCAAACGCGGGCGACTGCCAGCCGTAAACACCCGTGGCGGGAGTCGCCCGCCAAGTCGTGTCGGATTTAACCGTCAGCTCATCGACACGCGCCTCGAACAGGAACCCCGGCTTACCCCGCGAAACGGTGAACCCGATCGGCCATTTCCGGAACACCTCCGCCGCGATCACGTTCCTGCCCTTCTTGAAGAACGGTGTCAGCTCCCGATAATCATAGAACCAGCGCCCCGTCGATCCCCCGGCATAGTCCGTCCCCATGTCAACCGGCCCGCGCGATACCAGACGGCCATTGACCCACAGCCGGTACTTCACGTCAGCCGTCAGCCACGCCTCCACACGCTTGGGCGTCTCCGCCAGCGTGACCTCCTTGCGGAACCAGCCGCGCTCCGGCGCATCGCCGGAAGCCCAGATCCACTGCGCCTGCCACGGCGCGGGTTTCCGGCACGCATTGCGAAACGTGTAACCGCGCGTCTGCACGCCCTGCCCGTCCGTGATAACGGTCATGCCGGGGTTTTCAACCGGACCTCCCGGATCCGGAGGCGCGGCTCGCAGGACGGTTGGCGAGGCCCCAAGAAATAATGCAAACACCAGAGTCATTTTTTTCATAGCGTCGCCTTACTCGAATTTAAGACCGAGCGCTTGACCCGTCGCACGGATGTACGTTGCCGCAGCTTCGTACTCTTCCGCGCCTTTAAGATGTTCGATCATCAGCGGCGGCGGCTCAGGCAACGCCGCCAACCGCCGGAGGAAGGTCGTGTAATCAAGTTTTCCCAAGCCTGGCCGGACCTCGCGGAAGTGAACGTTCATCTCCACCTCCCAGGCCAGGTCCTTCGCGTGGCAGCTTACGATCCACGGCGCAAGTTTGTCGAAACACTCATTCAGCAGCTCCGTGTTACGATAAAATTTTTCAGGGGAGCTGACGAGGTTGCACGGGTCGAGGTGCACCGCGAAACCAGGGCGATCCACGGCCTTGATCATCGCGAGATACCGGTCCGCCGTCTCCGGCATGGTCCAGCCCATCACCTCATAGCAGAACTTCGCGCGGCGCGGCTTGACCGCATCGATGATCGCGCGGGCGTTCTCGACTGCGGCATCGAAGAACCGTTGTGTAAAGTTGTCGGGATGCGGCCCGTACCACACGTCCGGGTTGAACGAGCCTGCGATATCGACGCAGCACCTCGCGCCCACGGCATCGGCCAGCGCCAGCCCCTCGGTGACCGTGGCGAGATTCTTCTTGCGCTTCTCGTTATCGGGGTCGAGCAGGTTGCACCAGCGCCCGACCTCGGCGATCACGACGTCAGCCTCGCCGAACGCGGCTTCCAGCGCGCGGATGCGGCCGGTGTCCGCGAGTTCGACCTTCGGACAATACGCGGCACGGTAGCCTGCGGCGCGGTGCCAGCGGGCCAGTTCGACAGGATCATCGGTTTTCGCAAAGGAGGGCGCTCCCAGCCGGAGCGGGCGGGCTGTGCCGCCAGCCGGAGCGGCGGCGCGCGCCGACACAGCCAGCGCAGCACCTGCGGCCAACGCGGATTTGAGAAAGCCCCTGCGGTCAAGCAAATCAGTTTTCATTATTTCTAAAGACCTGTCCCTTAGTTATGGTCCCTTAGTTATGCTAAAACGGACTCCACCACCGCCGCCGTCACCCCTTTGAAACGGTTGGCCACGATCGACATGCCCATGCCCGTCCCGCACAGCAGGATCGCCTCTACCAGGTCAGCCAATCATCGTCCGGCGACCGGTTCTCTGCCCGCAACCACACCATGAGTGCGACGCGGAAATCGTCTTGGCCCTCGGTGCCGTCGGCACGCTGGTAGTTGTTGACATAGGCCGAACGGAGTTGGAACACAAGACAGTCCAAGCGGTACTGCACATATCCGCCGACCTCGTCGAGCTCGTTGTTGCGCAGGTCATACCGCACATACGTGCTCCACGACCAGGTGTCGTTGATGTCATGCGTGAACCCGCCATAGACCAGGTTTTCCTTCACGCGGTTCCACGTCTCGACCGGCGAAACGTCATAGTCATACAACTGGTGGTCGCGCGCCAGGTAGCCGCCGCCCAAGCGGAACTTCTCATTGACCTTGTAAAACGTGCTCAGATCCACGTACGCGAGCGTGTCCTTTTCGGTATCCCACTCCCCTTGCGCCTTCATGTCCAACGCCTTTGTCGGCGAGTAGATCGCCTTGGTGCCGACCATGCGCAACCCCTCTTGATCGAGAGGCCCGTCCGAGTCAAACTGTACCGCCGAGTAGGTGTCCCAATCGAGAATCGTACGCATCACACCTTTTTTTTCATCGCGCGTCTGCAACAGGTTGCGCACGCCCGGGCGGACGCCGTGCCAGTCGTAAGGCAGCCACGTGCCGTCCATCCCGAACTGGTCGAACCACTCGATCGAACGGTCATAGTGATCGAAATCATACGCCTTCCCGTTTTCTGATTCGTACCACGTCGGCTGATAGCTGTAGTCGACGTAAGGTTCCACCACATGCCGGTACCCGTTGTTCAGGTCGGAGGTTCCGCGCATGGAGGTCTCAACGCCCAAATCCGCGGAGTGCCGCACCGCATCGCTTGCCGACTGCGTCTCCGAATAATAGGTGCCGCGATACCCGGCACGCGGCACCACGCTCACGAGATCGTCGAACTTCATCGGATACGTCACGCGGTGCGCGGTGTCGACACGTGCCGTATCGTAGTCGGCCCATGGCCCCGGATAGTGCATGTACGCAGGCTCTGCATTCTCATAGTACGCCGCTTGGCGGCTGAGGTACCCCGCACGCGTCTGGCTCTCATAGTTCAGCCCTGTGTCGAAGATCGGCTGCGGCTCAATGTTCAGCCAGCCCTCGGGCAGCCGCGCAACGCCGGAGTAGAAATCATTGAGCGGCCCGCTGACCGTCGCACCAGAGGCCCACACATGTTCGCGGTGCTCGAGCGACGCGAAGTTCATCGGGATGCTCTCGCCGCGGTTCTGCCGATCGAAGAAATCATGCGCCACTTGGGAGTCGCTGTTGACGGTTCCTCGCAAAAGGAACTGGTCGCGGGGCGTGAGATCCGCCTCGTGCTGCAGTCTCACGCGGTAGCGTTCCTCCTCCATGTCAGAGACCCAGTTTCTGTCGCGGGCGTTACCCGAAGCATTCTGATCCCACGCATAGTAGGTCTCCAGTTTGCCGCGCCCCAAGTCCTTCAGGTTCCAAGACACATCCTGGCCCACGGCCACCCCGCGCTCGGTGCGGTAATCCAGGTGTGTCTTCCCATCCAAGCTGACCCCCTCCGCGCGCGGTGAATCGTAGATGCTGTAGACGTAACCGCCCAACAGGTATGCGCCCCAGCGGGAGGTGTACCCGGGAACCAAACGGAACCCGTAGTGTGTATCGATGTCGCGAAACCAGTACGGCAGATAAGCGAAGGGCACCCCGAACAGCCACGGCACCGCATCGTAGATCTCGACGTAATCATTGTCCTTGTACCGCGCCGTGCCCGTCATTCTCCAGTGAAGGTGGCCCGGCGCATTGGTGCAGGTCGTCACCTCCGCGTGCTTGAGGTCGTACCGGCCGTCTTCGCGCCGCGTCACCTCTTGTGAGCGCACGCGGAAGACGCCCGCCTGAAAATCACCCGCGCCCGTCAGCCCTTTACCGGTCTTGTAGTTGTACTCGATGTAGTCGCCCGACCATGCGCCGAAGCCGCGCTGTTTAATAAGCACATTCCCACGGGCCTGCACGTCGCCTTTATCCTGATGCAACCGCACCCGGTCAGCTTTTAACTCGTGCTCGCCCGTGCGAACCATCACGTTGCCGGTGGCGGTGGTCCACCCCGACTTCTGATCGACTTCAAACTTATCCGCCGTGATCTCCAGCCCCGAGTCGCCACCTTGACGCGACACGGGCGACAGGCCGCCAAATTGCGCCTGCGCACAGCTGACCATCGCGCCGACGATCCACGCCACCATCACTGCTCTTTTCATACGGGTACCCGCTGGGTTAGGAGGACAACACATGCTTACAACATCGTACAGTTATACCGTTTTTGCATCGCCGACGGAATACAAAACCTTCCCGCTCTGGCCATCCGCAATGCAAAACGACTCGGGATGCCGGTGCATTTCCGATTTAAACGACAGACGTCCCGT
>JBBRJN010000101.1:0-8922 GCA_038219365.1 Kiritimatiellia bacterium
GCGCGCAGGCCGGGGTAGTCGATGTTGGCGGGCACTCCGGCGGCGGTGAGGGTGCCGCTGGATGGGGCCATGTAGCGGTAGACGATGGCGTTGGCGGAGTTGGGCTGGCTAGCGTAGACGATGGCGGCATCGGGCAGCGAGGGGGAGGCGGAATAGAACTGGTAGAGATTGCGGCGTTCCTGAGTCGAGGGCGGTGGATCCCAGGCGCGGAAGTAGAGGCTGACTTCGTAAATGGCTCCGGGGGTGAGTCCGGTGAGCTGACCGGTGTAGTTGCCGTTGTAGTTCATGTCGCGGAGAAACTGTAGCAGGCCGGAGCAGGTCTCTGGCGGCAGGGTGTTTGTCCAAGAGGTGAAACTGTCATACGCGTTGCCGTTGGGAAAACCCGAGTAGCCGGTGCCGGTGCCGGTAGAGGCCCCTTGGGTGAAGGCCACGCCATTGATGGTGGCGGCGGCCTGGTTGCCGAAGTCGATGAGATGCGAGTAGGTCTTGGAGGTCGAGAGGCCGGTCGCCGCGTCCGAGGTGAGGGGGACGATGCGGACGGCGCGCAGGCCGGGGTAGTCGATGTTGGCGGGCACTCCGGCGGCGGTGAGGGTGCCGTTGACCACGGCAAGGGCGGAAGGCGAGGCGTTGAGGTAATTCAGGGCGAGGACGCCGCCGCCGAGGTCGAGCGTGGCGGGGGAGGCTGCCGTGTAGTTGAACTGGCCCAGAGTCGTCAGTGGCTGGGTGATGAAGAAGGATGTTGCGGGCGCGGCCGACGCGGTGGCAGCGGAGCCAGCGGCGTTCGGAAGGATGTCGTTCACGATGGCGGCGGCGGGCAGGGCCAGCGGCGCGAGGCCGGGAGCGGCGCTGTAGGTGGCTGGTCCGCCATTGAGGACGATGCCGCTGGCCGGGCCGTTGGCGAGTCCGGTGATGAAGATGCGGTTCGCGGCGGTGCCGGCGGACGGGGCGTTGATGGAGAGCGAGTAGCCGTTAAGCGCGAGCGAGGCGAGGGTGACCGAAGAGGCCGTGGCAGCGGATGGGACGGTCAACGACGATGCAGCGGTGAGCGTGACCGCAGGGAGTGACACGGTATAGCCGTCTGCTGCGGCGGGGTTGAGTGCGAGCGCCCCGCCCGCAAGGAGGACGGTGCCGGAGCCGAGCGTTGCGCCAGCGGCGAGGGCGAGTGTGCCGCTTTCGACGAAGTTTGTGCCGGTGTGGGTGTTGGCAGCGGTCAGGGTGAGGGTGCCAGGGCCGGTCTTGGCGAGTCCGCCGGAACCGGAGCGGCTGCCGGAGAGCGTCATATTGCCGAAGGCCTCGAAGGCAAACGTGCCCACGCCGGTGAAGGGGCCGGTGAAGGCGAGGGTACCGGTGCCGGCGTTTTCAAGGACGGCTCGGTCTTTGTCGACGGTGAACGCCTTGTCGGTGGAGGACGCGGAGGCTCCTGTGACGCGCAGGCGGGCGTAGATGCCGGTGTCGAGCGGGTTGGTGAAGTTGAAGGTCGTGCAGGAGCCGAGTGGGTTCGGTGTGCCGTTGGGGGCGAGGAAGGGTACTTGGAAGCAGTTGCCGCGGTCGATCGTGACGGCATTGCTGATGAGGTTGTCGGGGTAGTTCAGGACGAGGGTGCCTCTGGTCCAGCCGCCGGCGCCCTTGTTCAGGGTGGCTAGGCCGGTGGGGCACTCTAGGCGGACGGAGATGGTGACGGGGTTGGCTGTTTGGATGGCGATGGCGGCAGGGGTGCTCGCCTGGGCATGGAGGAGGCGCAAGACGGTGCCTTCGCCGCCGGAGATGGTGCATCCGGAGAGGGCGAATTCCCAATTGTTGCGGCAGAAGATGTTGGTGGTGTACGGGGCGAGGATCAGTTCGCTGGTAGGATAGCCGCTGTCCTTCCAAAGGCTGCCGAGGGTGACCGTGCCCGTGCAGGTGACGGGGGCGGGTGATTGAAGGTAGAGAACGGCGTAGTTGCTGTCGGTGGCTTCTGTACCGGCGGGGCGGCGGAGGGTGTCGAAGGTGACGGGGCCGCTGCCGTTGATGTAGATGTTGCGGGTGGTGTTATTGGTATAGTTGAGGGTGAGGGTCTTGGACGGCTCGTAGTTGTAGACGTTAAGGTTGCCACCGACGAGGAGGGGGGACGCGACGGTCTGGTTGTTGGCCGAACCGGCGGCGAGGGTGAGCGTGGCGTTGTTGGCGAGGTTCAATATCTCGCTCGCGAGGCCAACTGTGTAGGCGGCGGCGTCTGCGGCGAAGGTGAGGCCTGCGGCGGTCGCGCCGCTGCCGAGGGTGAGGCTGGTCTTGCCGTTACCTGTGCCGGTGAAAAGCACGGTGTCAGCAGAGGAGGGGATGATGTTGCCCGTCCAGTTGGCGGCGGTGGACCACAGGGCGTCGGTGCCGAGGCCGGTCCAGGCGCGTGCGCCGGACACGGCGAAAGCGCCGACCGTGCCGGAGAGCGTGGCGGTGAAGGGACCGCCTTGGGCCGCGGGCACGAGGTCTGTGACGGTTCCGGCAAAGGCGAGGGTGCTGCTGACGGCATACGGGTCCAGGCCGGAAACGGTCAGGGTGACGCTGCGCAGGTCGGCGGAGAGCGTGGAGACGGCTGTGACGGTGCCGGCGGGGGATAATGCCCAGGAGGCGCGGTTGGTGACGGCGGGGGATGCGGCGAGGTCGATCGGTTTGGAGAACTTGACGGTGAGCGTGTTCGCGGAGGGGGTCTTGATGGTCACGACGGCGGGCGGGACGAGGTCGCCGTAAGGGGTGACGATATTGGTGACAACGGGGAACCACGCGGCGGCCATCTTGGCGTAGCCGGCCGGGTTAGGATGAAGGTTGTCGTACATGTCGGTGAGCTCGAGCTTGTCGTGCATGTCGAGGAAGGTCACCCTGCGGCCTAAGGCGACCTGAGCGTCGACCTTGCCGGGAACGAAGGGGTTGAAGAGATTGGTGATATAGGTATAGTTGGGCGTGCTGCGCTTCAACAGGGAGGTCACGATGATGTGAGCGTTGGGCTTGGCAACCGCCATGCGTGTGATCAGGGCGTCCAGCCGATCGACCGCGTTAGAGAAAGTTGTTAACGTGCCTGAGTCGTTGGTGCCGATGTGCAACAGGATGACGTCCGGGTCTTCGACCGATGCGAACCAGCCGAGAATGTTTTCGTAGAGGCCGCTACTGGGGTCGGAGATTTTCCAGCCGCTGTGTCCCTCGTGGTTGATCTCCGCGCCGAGACCGGGATCGGGAATGGATGTCTGGGTGCCAATGTAGTCGATGTTATAACCGGCATTGGTGAGCGAGACATAAAGCGGGAAGCGATAACCGCCCGCATCCGGGGTGCTTGCGTGGTGGGCACCGTAGGTGATGGAGTCGCCGAGCGGCATGATGCGCAAGGGCGGCGGTTGGGCGAACGCGGCAGCCGCGACGAGCGAGCAGAGAAGAGCTGGTAGCGACCGGCTAACGACAGACGAGATACGACCGAGACCACACTGATATACGTTCATAACACACCCTCTCGTGCGATACCGGCCTTTACATTCGTCGATATCTGATTGGAACCCACTGTTTGTTAATTAACCCACAGGTCATGCAAAACCCATCGTCACTTTTCACTATGAGGAAAAGAGCGGAAGAAGTCAAACCCAAAAAAAAGCCTCGCTCTCTTGACTTTTAAAAGTGAATGCGCGTACTATGTAAACGTTGTAAATTGAGTGTGTTTATATTTGACAAATTTAAAGAGAACGAGGTGCTTATGAGAGGTTTTGTGTCGATGATCAACGGACTTGCTGCCGTCGCGGCCCTGTCTGTGCTTATGGTCAACCCGTCCGCTCAGGCGGCGAGCGGCTCTTGGACCGGTGCCGAAAGTGTCTTTTGGACGAACAGTGCCAACTGGAGCGCGTCGCCCTATCCTGGCCTCGCGACCGGAGAAACCGCGACCTTCGGCGGCGCGGGCAACGGCAATACGGCCATCGACCTTGACGGATTTTCGGGGGTGCGAAACATCGCGTTCGGCGCGGGTGCCTCCGCCTACACCCTCGGCACCGGCGGCCAGACGCTCATCCTCGGCAGCACCCTCTCCACCGGTCCCGGCCTTGCCGCCCCGCAAACGGTCACCGCCGCACTCCAGCTCGGAACGGACCGCGCCAGCGGCACGTACATCCTCACGAACCCGTCCCCCGCTCTCGTGACTTTCGCGGGTGGCATCGCAGGTGCACCCTCCGGTGGCGCAGCAGGCGCGAAATACCTCCACATCGGCGGAAACACGCTCGTCAGCGGCATGATCGCGAACGGAGGAGCGACGAGCGTCTCCCTCACCATCCGGCGCGGCTCCAGCTACACCAACACCGTCACGCTCACCGCAGCCAACACGTTCAGTGGCGGCATATTGGTCTCGGACGGCTGCCTCGTTCTGAAGAACAGCGCCGCGTTGGGCTCAGGCAGCAAAACCGTCACGATTGCGAACAACGCCGACAATGCCCGCCCCTCCATCAGGCTGGACGGCTCTGAAGGCGACCTTGACATCCCGGCCATCGTCTCATGGGTCACCAGCAACGGCAAGGAAGGCGCGCTGGTGAACATCGCGGGCACCAACACCGTGCGCGGCAACTTTTCCCTGACGAGCGGTGACGGCGACACTTGGCTCATCTCGCGTAACGACAAAATGACGCTCACCGGCAACTTCTCCGCCAACACCACCCTTCGGAGACTCGGCCTGCGCGGCGACGCGGACGGCGAAATTT
This sequence comes from Kiritimatiellia bacterium, assembly GCA_038219365.1. Lineage (GTDB taxonomy): Bacteria > Verrucomicrobiota > Kiritimatiellia > RFP12 > UBA1067 > JAHFSX01. Next base: position 4,701 of record JBBRJN010000101.1, read on the forward strand.
CCGGCGTCATCGCCAACGGCTCCACGCCGGATATGCCGGTCTACAAAAACGACGGCGTGGGCACGTGGACCCTCTCCGGCGCGAACACCTACAGCGGGTATACCGAAATCTCCGCCGGAACCCTTGAAATCTCCGGCCCCGGCCGTATCGCCGCGTCATCCGAAATCAGGATATCCAATGGCGCGACATTCCGCGTCAGCAACACCTCCGCCGCCAGCCACGCCGACCGCCTCAAGGATATCGCTCCCGTCACCCTCTCCGGCGGCACCTTCGACTTCGCGGGCGATGGCGGCTCCTACTCCGAAACGGTCGGTGCGCTCACCCTGCTCTCCGGGATGAACGCCGTCTCCGTCGCGCCCTCCGCCAGCCTCACCTTCGGCGGTCTCTCCGTTGCCACCGGCGCAACCGTCGACTTCTCCCTGGGCGCCGGGGCGCACATTTTCATCAGCGGCATGCCCGAAGGCCTGATCGGCTTCGCCACCGTCAACGGCACCCTCGCCTACTACACTCTGGCCGACGGCGTCATCCCGGCGATTTCCGTTTCCATTGCCGCGAAAGGCGACACGGTTCCGAATGTTACCGGAGCAGTGGCCATCACCACGGAAGGCAGCGGCGGCCCCAACGAACTCGCAACCGCCGTCACGGTTGTCGGTGCGCTCAGGCAGGACTCGCCTTACGCCTCGATGTTGAACACCGCAGGCAAGACGCTTGACGCGCAAGTTGTCATGATTGCGACGAACGGCGCCGACCTCACACTCGGCGTGGCTCTCAACGACGGCACCCTGACCGCCTCCGGCAATCAATTGGCCCTTGTGAACGACTCGGCCAGCGCGCTCACCGTCAACGCGCTGATCGCTGACTCCGCAGCGCCGCTCGCGCTTCTCAAAACCGGCACCGGCACAGTCGTGCTCGCCGCCAGCAACACACTCTCCGGCACGGTTCAGGTCAACGGCGGTTCTCTGCTCTTGCGAGATTCCCTTGCCCTCCAAAATGCTACGCTCGTCTCGAGCGGTGTTCTTTTCGACCCGTCTGTCGTACCCCATGCCTTCACCGTCGCAGCCCTCACCAACACCATGTCGCTCGCCCTCGTGGACACCGACGGCAACCCCGTCACGCTCACCGCCTTCGGGAACGTCCCTGCCGCAACCTTCGCGGGCGGTCTCACGGGCAGCGGCACGCTCGTCAAGACTGGCAACGGGCTGCTGACACTCGTCGGCGACAACGCCCACACCGGCGCGACCGTCATCAATGCGGGCACCGTCACCGTCACCAACAGTACCCAAGGTCTCGGCCTCGGCAGCGTGGTCAACAACGGCACGGTCAACCTCACGCGCGGTACTGTCACCTACTACGCCCTGACCAATAGCATCTCCGGCGCGGGGACTTTCAATGTCACGCTTGCCAGCGGCACCGGCACCGCCGTCGCGAACGGCGATGCGTCGGGCTTCACCGGCATCTGGAACGTCGGCGTCACCGCCACCGGCGGCAAACTCAACCTGAGCGGCGCAGATAATGCCGCCGCCACCGTCAACGTGCTTTCCAACGCCACGGTGTACGTCACCGGACCGGTCGCCAAGCAGGCCACCGCAGTTCTCTTCGGCGGCAAGCCCGGCGAACAGAACGGCCAACTCCGCATGGACGCCGGTGCCGACTGGGCTGGGCCCGTCTTTCTCGCGGGCGACCACACCGACCCCAACTACGGGCTCATCGGGTCGGGCTCCTCCATCGGCACGATCAGCGGCCTGATCGCCGACCTCCCCGGCACCGGCCTGCACGCGCTCCACAAGCAAGGCAGCGGCCAGCTCAACCTCACCCACGCCGCGAACACCTACCAAGGCCCCACCTGGCTGCGCGGCGGTGCCACCGGCGTCACCTCGCTTAAAAACATCGGTGAGCCCAGCTCCCTCGGCGCACCCGCCGTTGCCGATGCCGCGCTCAAACTGGGGACAGGCACCACCGCCGCCCGCCTCGCCTATTTCGGTACCGGCGACACCACGGACCGGCCCCTTGAGATGGCCGGAACAACCGGGTACGCCTATATCGAGCAGTCGGGCAGCGGCCTGCTGAAGTTCACCGCCCCCGCCGTCCTCACCTCCGGTTCCGGTGTCAAATCCCTCTACCTCCAAGGGGACACTGCGGGTATCGGCGAAATCGCTGGCGTCATCGGCGATTCCGCCTCCGGAACCCACACGCTGGTCAAGCAGGGGACCGGCACATGGGTGCTCTCCGCCGAGAACACCTTCACCGGCCCGACCGACATCCGCGGCGGCACCCTTTCCCTTGCCCATCCGCGCGCCGCCGCCGGCTCCAGCATCATCCAGATGACTACCGCCCCCGGCGGAAATCTTTCGCTCGACAACGATGCCACCGACGAACCTGAAAAGAATCTGACTGTCAGCATCAACTGCCCGGCCATCACCGTCTTCTTAGGAGCCGGCCCCTCCGGCACAGCCGTCACGCATGGTTTCAACGACTGGTCCATCTCGCGCTGCACGGTCACCGTCGCCCGCGCCGCCAGCGCCCTGTCCGGGACCCCCGCCGTCATCGCCCGTACGCTGAACCTCAGTTCAGGCGGCACCGGCGACACGCGCCTGATTGCCGACGGCACGGACGTTCAAATCGGCAGTGCAGCGATCCGTTCCGGTTCCTTCGCCAAGACCCTGATCCTCGACGGCAACACCCACGCCAACACGATAACGGGCGCCGTCGCCAACGGCCTCGCCATGCTTTCTCTGCAAAAGGACGGACCCGGCACCTGGACGCTCGGTGGCACCAACACCTACACCGGCTTCACCCTTCTCAACGCCGGCACCCTCGTCCTTGCAGGCACTCCAGCCTCAGCCTCCGCCGTCTCCCTCGCGGGTGGCACGCTCGCTCTGACGAACACCGCAGCCGCCTCCGACTACGCGGTCGCCTTTGGCCCCACCCTCGCCGCCGGGGTCGCCACGCTCGTCCCCGTCACCGCCGAAACCGGCCACACGGCCGCGCTCACCGTCGCCGACCTCACGGCCAGCGACGGGGCCGCGCTCGACATCGCGGGCGAGCTGATGACCGGCGACAATGACCGCAGCCGCGTCTTCGTCACCGCCCAACCGGAAGGCTATATGGGGCCGTGGCTCACCCTGAACGGCAACGGCCCCGTCATGTACAGCGCCGCCCTCGGTCTGCACCTCGGCACCGGGTTCACCTCCTCCGACCTGGCCGCGCGCGGCGACACGATCCCGAACGACGCGACCCTCTCTGCCCGCATCACCACACCGGGCACAGCCGGTCCCGACACCCTCGCCGGATTGACCGAGAACAGCCTCGCCTTCCTGACGCAGACTGCGGCCTCAGGCGAAGCCTCCACCGTCGCCATGCCTGGCAAGACCCTCAAAGCCCACGGCATCGCGATTGAGGCTGGCGGCGCGGCGCTCACGCTCGGCATGGCCCCCGGCGAAGGCACTGTCACGTCCCTCACACCCGGCGGCAAACTTGACCTCGCCAACGGATCCGGCAGCGCGTTGACCGTCAACGCCGCTACCGCCGACAACGGCTCGCCCGTTGCCCTTGCTTCCAGCGGCAGCGTCACCCTCGCTGGCCCCGCCGCGTACACCGGGCGCACCCTCCTCAACGGCGGCACGCTCACGCTCGCCAGCGACCTCTTCCAGGTACTCCCCGGCGAAATCAGCGGGCCAGGAAGCCTCGTCAAGAACGGCACCAACAGCCTGTATTTGTCGGGCGCAAACACCTACACCGGCCCCACGTACATCAATGCTGGCAGTGTTCGCGTGGACCAGAACTCCGCCTTCGGCACCTCGTCCGCCGGTGTGTTCATTGCCGACGGCGCGACCTTGGACGTCGGCTGTTCGCCGGATGTCGGCGGCACGCGCGGCACCAACGCCCTCAACTTGGGCGCTGCGCTCTTCACAGTCAGCGGAGCAGGCGTGGGCGGAGCCGGGGCGATCGTCAACAACTCGCTCGTCTCGCAATACAATGCGTTTGGAAAAATCACGTTGGCGGCCGACACCACGTTCGGAGGAATCCAGCGCTGGGATCTCCGCAACAACACGGCGAACCTCACGCTCAACGGCTACACACTCACCAAGACCGGTGAAGCGATCTGCGCCTCGGCAAACGGCGACGCGCCATCGTTGACCAGCTCAATCCCGATTGAGCGCGAGTTGAGATCATCCAGACCATTAAATCGCCCCAAGCCCGCATGCCAAGCGCGCTGATTCTC
>JBBRJN010000102.1:0-8858 GCA_038219365.1 Kiritimatiellia bacterium
TGGCGTGTGCAGCCTTCAACAGCCTGAGCACCGTAAAGCGTGTCGTTGATGATCGGGTAGCCGCCCAGCGCAAGCTGGCAGCGGATCTGGTGCGTCACCCCCGTGCGGATGGTCACCTCCAGCAGCGTGTTGCGGCCGACCAGCTCCAGCGGCCTGTAAGCGGTCTCGGCATGCAGGCGGCGATCAGGATCAGCCAGCGACCGCGCATCAACCATCTTGCACTGCGGCAAACCGGGATGATGCGCGAGGTCGTGCGTCAAGCGGCCGGGGACCGCCACATGGCCTTCCACCAAAGCGAGGTAGATCTTCTCCACCGTTTGCGCGTCGAACTGCGCACGCAGCGCGCTGAACGCGGCTTGCGTGCGGGCCGCGAGCACAAGCCCCGAAGTGCCGGTGTCGATGCGGTGCAGCGCGCCGGCCATCAGCGGCTGGTCACCCACGGTCGCGAGTTCGGGATAGCGCGCAACCAGTCCGTTCATCAGCGTGCCGCCCTCCTCACTCGCCAGCGGGTGCACCGGCATGCCCACTGGCTTGTTGGCGGCGATCAGGTGCGCGTCCTCAAAAGCGATCTGCACCCGCACGGCAGGGTCGGGATACACGCGGTTGTCGCAGGCCTCTTTCATCGCCGCAACGGCGATCTCATCGTTGAGCCGCAGCTTATAGCCCTTGAGCTGAGGATGACCGTTCACCAAGACCTGCTCGGACTCGACCGCCTGACGACAGAAGGCTCGGCTGGTTGAGGGGAAGCGGCCGTGCAGCACGCTGTCGAGCCGTTGGCCAGCCTCGGCAATCGTCGCGGCGAACGTGGCGTTGCGGATCATGCGCGGCTACCGTGCCGCCGCCGGGGGCGGGGCGAGTTGCAAGAGGCGTTTTGTCGCGTATTGTCCCTCGGCCGAGCTCGCGCCGCTGCGCCGCACATAGCTCTGATACGCCTGTGCGGCCTGCTGCTTCTGTCCCTGGCCTTCATAGGCCAACCCCTTGTAGAACGAGGTGCTGACGTCGCCCGGGACCTGCCGCTCGAACGCGTTGAGATGCGTCAGCGCCGTTGCATAGTCCTTGTTCTGCAAGGCGCACTGGGCCAGCACGCCTTGCGCCCGCGCACCGGCGGGGCTGACGCGTGCCGCAAGCGTGGCCGCCTGCTGCGCGGCCGCGGGGTTACCGCCCTTCTGATTGGCCTGTGCCACCAGCATCAGTCCCACGTAATCGTTCGGCGCCAGCCGCAAGCCCTGCTCGGCTGTGGTTTTAGCCGCGGCATATTGCTTTTGCGCGAGCTGCCCTTGCGCCGTTTCAAACTGCTTGAGCGCCGGCTTGCTTTTGCGGATGTTGGCCGTGGCAGCCAAAAACGCGGCCTGATTGACCACGCCTGCATTCTTGCCCGCGTACTCGGACCCCAAGCGCGCCTGCGCCACCTGGAGCCTTTCCGCGCTCATGGGGTGTGTCGCGAACATCTGTTCCAGCGCCGATGGGTTGGAGCCGCTGATGCGCACCAGCAGGTGCATCAGGTCCACCATGCCCTGCGGGTCATACCCCGCACGGACCATGTACATCATGCCGCCCTGGTCCGCCTGACGCTCTTGCTCACGGCTGTAACGGGCAAGCACCACGGCACTGCCCAACTTCCCCGCGGTGCTCACGAGGTCCGACCACGAACTGCCGCTGCTCGCCAGGTAGCCGCTCGTCCCCGAGACCAAGGCGTCGTAAACCGTGCTCTTGCTCATCGCAGAAGCGGTATGCCCGCAATTCACATGCGCGATTTCATGTCCCAGCACCGCCGCCAACTGCGCCTCGTTCTCGAGTTCCGCCAGCATGCCGCGCGTGATCGCGATTGACCCGTCCGGAAACGCATAGGCGTTGACGTAGACGGCATTGACAACCCGGAAACTGAACGGCATGTCGGGATAGACCACGTCGGACGGCTTCAGCGTCGCAACCAAACGGCGGCCGATCTGCGTGACGTAGGCGTTGGCCTGCGCATCGTTGGCCACGCCGTAATCAGAGGCGAACTGCGCGGGAGCCGCCTGACCGGCGAGCGTGAGCAACTCCCCTTTGCCCACCATACTGAACTGTTGCTTCCCGGTGATGGGGTTGGTGACACAGCCCGTCGCAAACGCCAGACACACCGCCACCATGACCGAGGGCAAACACAGGGACTTTCCCCTGCGTACGCCCGTTGCAGGGCGTTGATCCTTGTGCTGAACCGTAAACACTGAACACTGAAACCTTCTCATGTCCTACCCTCCTGCTCTGGCGTCGTTGTCGACCCAGGTGCCTCGCCAAACCTGTCGCCCGGTTGCATCGGATGTCCGTTCAAAAAAGCCTTGCCGTCCATCCGGCGGCTCCCGTCCGGCTGCACCGCCGTCAGGCACAGCGCGAAATCCCCGGTCGTGACCACCGGGCCGATCGGCGAGCGCGCACAAAGGGAGCCGGGAACGAGAGCGTCTGTGCCCTCGACGGGCTGCTTCAACACCTCGGCCTGTAGCACTTTGATTCGCCCCGAAAAGCCGGGCTTGGTCAGGCGCGCCGGAAGAAAGGTAAACGCGCCCGGCCACGGATCGTAGGCGCGGATGCGGCGCTCGATCAAGAAGGCGGAAAGCCCCCAGTCGATCAAGCCGTGATTCTTCTGCATCTTCGATGCGTAGGTCGCCTGCTCGTGATCCTGCGGCTCACGCTTGAGCTCGCCGGCAATCATCAGCTTGAGCGCCTTGACCAGTGTGACCGCGCCCAGAATCGCAAGGCGGTCCATCAGCGTCACCGCGGTGTCATCGGAACAAATCGGTTCAATCGCTTTCAGCAGCATGTCGCCATTGTCCATGCCTTCGGCCATGAGCATGATCGTCACGCCGGCCACTTCTTCGCCCGCCGCAATCGCAGCCTGTACAGGTGCGGCGCCGCGATACTTGGGCAAGAGCGAGAAGTGCCCGTTGACGCAGCCGTGCGGCGGGATCGCGAGCAGGCGCTTGCCGAGAAACTGACCGAACGCCACCACCACAATCACATCCGGCTTGAGCTGTTCGATCTGCTCGAGCACCTCGGGCGAATTAACTTTCTCAGGGGAAATGACGGGGGACAACCCCCGTATGGTGGCGTAAGCCTTGCAGGGGCAGGGTGTGAAGCGCTGTCGGCGCCCCGAGGGACGATCCGGTTGTGTCACCACGCCGACGACTTTCAGCAGCGGTGACTTCAAGATCGCCCGTAGCGCGGTGGCCGAGGCTTCTGAAGATCCCATGAAAACAATGCGCATCATTCCGACTATCCTGTTGCTTGCGAAATTGTCGGTATTTTAGCACATGCCTCACCCGATGGCGCACAGAAAAACGCGGCGTCTGACAACACGCCTTAGCGCTCCAGCAGTTCGCGCAGCCGCTGGCCAGAGGCCGCCCTCACCTCGTCGAAGAGATTGCGTCCATGCGTGTCGATGCCGACCACCGCCTCGAACCCCTCAACCTCCACTTGCCAAAGCGCTTCAGTCGCGCCGAAGGTATCGAGAAAGTACACGTCCTCCACACGCGTGATCCGCTGCGCGATCAGCGCGGCAGCCCCGCCCACGGCCTGTAGGTAGACACACCCGTAACGGATGCAGGCCGCCTGCGTGGCGGCACCCATGCCGCCCTTGCCGATGATCAACCGCACGCCATGCTGCGCGATGATCCCCGCCATGTAGGGCTCCTCACGAACCGATGTGGTCGGTCCTGCCGCAACCACGCGCCAGCCGTCGTTCTCCGGCACGACCACCGGTCCGCAGTGATACAGGGCGCCGTCACGCAAGGTCACGGGACAGGCGCCGCCCTCGGCCAAGTGCTTGTGTAGGCGGTCACGGCCCGTAAAGACCCGGCCAGACACCTGCACGCCATCGCCGGCGCGCAAGGCTCGCACGGCCTCTTCGGTAAATGGGTAGCACAGCTTATTCATCGTCACCCCTGCCACTCGATTGACTCGCCGGTCACCCGCACGCCGCGGCGGCGGCAAGCCCAGCACAAATAGGCGACCGTCACAAAATAGGAAGCGGGCAGGCGTGTCCGAGCGGCGATCTTGACGCCCAGCAGCGTGGTCTTGCCGCCCATGCCCATGGGTCCGATGCCGAGCCGGTTGGACTCCTCCAGCACGCGCCGCTCCAACGCGGCCAACTCAGGTTCCGGCGATGCGTCATCGAGCGACCGCAGCAACTGCCGCTTGGCCACGAGAAAGCCCTCTGCGCGGTCTGCACCGATACAGACGCCCAGCACCCCCGGTGCGCAGCCAAACCCCTGCGCACGCCACACCGCCTGTAAAAGGCACTTCCTAACCCCTTCAAGGTCGCGTCCCGCACCCAGTTCCTCGTCGGGCAAACTAAACTGGGCGCTCATGTTCTCACTGCCGCCGCCCTTCTGCATCAGCCAGACCTCAATTGATTCGGCGTCCTCCTGCTCAAAATGGCAGACCGGACAACCCTCCGCAACATTCGTATCGACCGACTGACCCGAAAGCGTCGCGATCGTGTTGCGGCGCAAAAAGCCCTGCTGCGTCGCGCGAACCACGGCCTCGCGTGCGAATTGCTCCAAGGCATACGTGTCGGTGCCGCGCGGCACTCGCCAGAAGAAGGTGAGCGTGCCGGTGTCCTGACAGAGCGGGGTCCTTTGCCGCCGCGCCAGGCACGTGTTCTCCACAAGCGCCTGCAAAAGCAAAGCCGCCTGCGACTGCGCGCTCTCGGTGGCGGCCGCCAACCGCAGCGAAGCCTCAACATCCGACGGCAAATCGCTGGTTGTCCGGCGAATCAACTCGGCTAGTGTTTCAGTCCAGTTCATGCGTATTATGATTCCAAAATGCGTTTGTTAGGAGACCCGGACAGGCCCCGTCGCCTTGGCTCGTTCGGGCAACGCGCTCGCCCTTTCGCCGACAACCACCCACGGGGTGGCGGAACCCAGCCTCTGCAGCAGCGGCGGCAGGTAGCTGTCCGGCACGCACAGCCCTCCGAACCCTTTGCCGAGCGCGATGTCCGGCTTGGCGTGCCCATGATAGTCAGACCCGCCGGTCGGCAGCAGGCTCAGTTTCTTCGCCAAACGCAACAGGGTGATGGTCTGCTCCTGATTATACTCTGAGTAAACGGCCTCGATCCCCTCGAGCCCCGCCTCCTTTAACGCGCACAAGCCAGCCTCAAGCCGTGTCTCATCCAGTTCCCATGTGAAGGGATGCGCGATCACGGCGACACCGCCCGCCTCCCGGATCATGCGGATACCCTCTTCGGGATAAAGGCGATAACGGTCAATATAGGCGGGTCGCCCTTTGGCGAGATAGCGCTCAAACGCCTCAGGCACGGACGACACATGGTCGCGGCCGATCAGGGCCTGCGCAAAATGCGGCCGGCCGACCACATTCTCGCCCGCAAACGCCTGCACTTCGTCCCACTCAAGCTCCAACCCCAATTCGTTCAGCCGCGCCAGAATCTGCTCATTACGCCAGGCACGGCTGTCCAGCACGCGGTCGAGGCTCTCCTTCATCAGCGGATGCGCGGGGTCAGCACCGTACCCGAGAATGTGCAGCGTGCCGTGCCCCTCCTCAACGGCAGCACTGATCTCCACGCCCGCGATGCCCGTCATCCCCTGCTTGCGGCAGGCCGCAAGAAACTCCTCGGCTCCGCCCATGTTGTCATGATCCGTCAGCGCCATGGCCGTCAGCCCGGCCTGCCGCCCACGAACCACCAGCTCCTCGGGCGTTTCAGAGCCGTCGGAATTCGTCGAATGCACGTGCAGGTCGATCATAACGCTCCATGCACCGCGTACGTACTTCGCACCTTCGACGCCGCTACACCCGCAAAAAAGGCGGCGATGGCCGTGTCGTATTGCGCCGTGTGATCAAACGCCTTTTTCATCAGGCGCAACCGCGTCTCGAGGCCCAGCGTCCCCCCCTGAGCAGCCAGCTCGCCCAACATCGCGGCGTAGTCCGCGGGATCGGTCACCGAAGCCACGCGCAGATAGTTCTTGGCCGAAGCCCGCACCATGCATGGCCCGCCGATGTCGATGTTGGCCCGCGCCTCTTCAGGCGTGACGCCGTCACGTGCAACCGTTTTTTTGAACGGGTAGAGGTTGACCACCACCATGTCAATCGCCACCGCCTGCGTGCGCGCAAGATCCTTCTGGTGCGCGTCGTTGTACGTCTCGCTCAGCAGGCCGAGGTAGATCTTGAAATCCAGCGTCTTCACCAGCCCGCCCTGCATCTCTGGCTGGCCGGTGTAGTCGGAGACCGACACTAAGCATTTCGACGCCAGGGCCGGCCCAAGGAGCTGCTGCACCGCCGTATAGGTGCCGCCCGTCGAAAAGATCTTCACACCCGGACAGGCCGCCACCAACCCTGGAACAAAGGCCTCCAAGCCAGTCTTGTCCGAAACGCTCATCAACACATGACGCACAGCCACTCGGTCATCCATTTCACTCACCACGTTCAACGCCATAAAAACGCTCCTTTAACACCTTTCCAGAAAACACCCACCACCAAGTGAAGGATGCTTCAGCGCCTTGTCACTGCCCGTGCGGCCCCTTGTCCGCCATACGTAATAGGATAAGCAGAAGCGGGGTGTTTTGCAACTGCCGACTAAGAATCCTTGCATATTTGGCGGGCTGGGCTTATCCTTACGCCCTCTTTTCAAGGGGATATCATGCTCTGTACGCTTTTAAAAGCCAAACTTCACCACCTGCGCGTGACGCAGGCCGACAAGGAATATGAGGGTAGCCTGACGATCGACGAGGATCTGATGGACGCCGTCGGCATTCTGAACTTCGAGAAGCTGCTGATTGCCAACCTTGATAACGGCAAGCGGCTCGAAACGTATGCGATCAAAGGCCCGCGCGGCTCCGGCGTCGCCTGCCTGAACGGTGCGGCAGCCTACAAAGGCACCATCGGCGACCGCCTGATCGTGATGGCATGGTGTCAGCTTGACGACGCCGAACGCCCGCACCACCACCCCAAGATCGTGCGGCTCAACGAGAAAAACCGCATCGTGGCAGCGGCGGTGTGAGAAGCAATGGCTGTTCGCGGTTTAGGCTCGGTTAGACTGTTAGGCAAGACGTTCTTACTGGAAGCGATAACCTCTGCTCCGTCTCTTCGCTCACCTGCCTAACAGTTTAAACGCATGCCCGCCCGCGTTGCGGGCTATGCCAGCAAACGCGAAGCGGCATCACCGCCCTCGGCCTGCGCCAACACCATCTCGGCTGTGATGCGGATGTCCTTGAGCTTGGCGTTGCCGGGCGCCTCGTACATGATCTCCATCATGAGATCTTCCATGACCGCTCGCAAGCCGCGTGCCCCGGCCTTGCGCTTCATGGCCAGTTTGGCCATTTCACGCAACGCCGCTTCGTCGAAGGCCAGCATCACACCTTCCATCGCGAGCAGCTTCTGATACTGACGCACCAGGCAGTTCTTGGGCTCGGTCAGAATCCGGACCAGGTCATCCTCGGTCATATCACACATCGAGGTCAACACCGGCAAGCGCCCCGCAAACTCGGGGATCAACCCGAAGCGGATCAGGTCTTCTGGCTGCACCGCAAGCGGAACGGGCTTGTCGCTCTTCGCCCGAAGCTTACGCGCGACGCTGTTCTGCTCGGCATACCCGATCGTCTGACGGCCTTCGCGTTGATGGACGATCGAATCCAGACCGACAAACGCGCCGCCGCAGATGAAAAGGACGTTCCGTGTGTTGATGGCGATATACTCTTGCTGCGGATGCTTACGCCCACCCTGCGGCGGCACACGGGAAATCGTGCCTTCGAGAATCTTCAGCAAGGCCTGCTGAACACCCTCGCCGGAAACGTCGCGGGTGATCGACACGTTCTCGGTTTTACGCGCGATCTTGTCGATCTCGTCGATGTAGACGATGCCCCGCTCAGCCTTGCCGACATCCATATCCGCGGCCTGAAGCAGATAGAGCAGGATATTCTCCACATCCTCGCCCACATAGCCGGCCTCCGTGATCGTCGTCGCGTCGGCGATCGCAAACGGCACATCCAGCATGCGTGCGAGCGTGCGCGCAAACAAGGTCTTACCGCAGCCGGTTGGTCCGATCATCAGAATATTGCTCTTCTCGATCTCCACGTCGGCGAAGGCATCATCCTTGCCACCGGTCGGCTGGGTCAGCCGCTTGTAGTGGTTATGGACCGCGACGGCCAACATCTTTTTCGTGCGTTCATGGCCGATGATGTACTGGTCGAGGAATTGCTTTATCTCGGCGGGCGGCGGCACTTTCAAAGCAGGCAACGTGCCTGCGGCCGCCCGTTTTTTGCCGGGCACGTTCTCGGTCACAATCCGCGTGCAGATTTCCACACAGTCGCTACAGATATTAGCGCCAGGGCCGGGAATGATCAAAGCACCGGCACGCTCATCTTTTCCACAGAACGAGCAGACCACGTTTTCAGGTGGCGGGGGGGAGGGGCGACGCGCCATAGGTTATTTCTCCGGGAGGCGTTTCGTGAGGACTTCATCAACCAGTCCATACGCTTTGGCCTCTTCGGCCGACATGAAATAATCGCGCTCCGTGTCGTTCGACAAGACATCCACGCTCTTACCGGTATGGACGGAAAGAATCTCGTTCAACCGGTCCTTGAGCCGCAAAATTTCCTTCGCCGCGATGCTGATATCCGAGGCTTTGCCCTCGGCACCGCCCCAAGGCTGATGGATCATGATGCGGGCGTTCGGCAGCGAGAAACGCTTGCCCTTGCAGCCGGCCGCCAACAAAACCGCGCCCATGCTCGCAGCCTGCCCCACGCAATAGGTGGCCACGTCGCATGTGATGAACTGCATGGTGTCATAAATGGCCAGGCCAGCCGTAACCGACCCGCCGGGCGAGTTGATGTAGACCGAAATCTCCTTGGTTGCATCCTGGGACTGCAGGA
>JBBRJN010000103.1:0-8845 GCA_038219365.1 Kiritimatiellia bacterium
GGCTCGGTCACAGACGCTGCCGACCCGAAGAAAGCACGGCCTAAGGAAAACAAGGGCGGCGTGTTCACGTATGAGGGTGACCGTCCGGCGCGTTGGCATCCTGAGGACGGTCTCTGGCTGCATGGCTTCTGGTGTTTCGACTGGTATGACGATGCGATCCGCGTGGCCTCCATTGACCCGGTGAAGCATGAGATCACGCTGAAGGTCGGGCACCAATACGGTGTGCGGCAGGGCAACCCCTCGCCGCGTCGTTGGCGTGCGGTCAACGTGTTCGAGGAGTTGGACCGCGGCGGCGAGTACTATATTGACCGCGGGTCAAACGTGCTGTACTTCTGGCCGCCCGAAAAACTGGAAGGTGCGAGGATGACGCTTTCGTCGCGCGACGAGCCGCTGGTTGTCATGCAGGGTGTTTCCAACGTGACGCTGCGCGGACTCACCTTCGAAGAGGCACAAGGCGATGCTTTGCACGTGCTCGACTGCACGCGTGTGACGATCGAAGGGTGTCTCATCCGAAACATCCGCAGGAAGGCTATTTACATGGAGGGTGGCGAAGAAAACCGCATCGTCACGTGCGATATTCACGACACCGGCACGGGCGGCGTTTATCTGGGAGGCGGTGACCGCAAGACGCTGACGCCTGCGGGGCACGTGCTGGAGAACACGCACATCTGGAATTTTTCAGTTCATCAGCTCACCTACGCTAGCGCCTTACATCTGTCGGGAGTGGGCAACGTGGCGCGCCACAACCTCATTCACGATGCGCCGCACCAGGCGGTCAGCGTGTCGGGTAACGACCATCTCTTCGAGTACAATGTGGTCAGCAACGTCTGCATGTCCGCCGACGACGCCGCGGCGTTCTACAAGGGCCGGGACCCGTCGTGCCGCGGCAATGTGCTGCGGTATAACCTGTGGAGTGAGATCGGCAGCCCGCGCGGACACGGAAATGCGGCGGTGTATTTCGATGACGGCGACGGGGGCGACACCGTCTACGGTAACGTGTTCTACCGGTGCGGCGATCCGGGCAAAGGGTCGTTCGGCACGGTCTTCTCGCATGGCGGGCACGACATTCTGGCTGAAAACAACATCTTCATCGAATGCAAGCGGGCGCTGGGCTCCGCGCCATGGAATGATAAGCGCTGGAAGGAGTTCATCGACGCGCCGCTGTGGCAGGAGCGTCTGCTGAAGGGCGTTGACATCACAAAGCCCCCGTACACCGAGCGTTATCCTGAGCTGGTCGGGTTCATGGATCCGAAGCCCGGAGCGCCCCGTGACAATTTTGCGTACCGTAATCTCTTCGTCGGCTGCGGTGAGGTGAAGAGCAACCGGTGGGTGACCAACGAGACCGATTTCGTTACGGCCGAAGATCCGGGGTTCGTCAACATGGCGGGCGGCGATTTTCGCCTGAAGCCGGGTTCGGCGGTATTCACACGCATTCCCGGTTTCCAGCCGGTGCCGGTCGAGAAGATGGGGTTGACTCGGAGCGTGGGGAGCCGGACCGTCAGTGGCGGTAAATGAGAGCGGGGCCTGCGCGACTTATGCTTGGCCCCGCTTCCATTCCGAGGGAAGCGCCTCGATGACGGTTTGGATCACCTCGTCGAGGGTCAAGTGAGTGCTGTCGATTTCCAAGGCACCATCCGCTTTTCGCAGCGGCGCGTGCTTGCGCGTGGAGTCGATGGCGTCGCGTGCGAGCAAGGAGCGTTTGACCTCCTCGGCGGACTGGTTCGCGATGCCCTTTTCGACCTCCTCTTTGCGGCGGCGTTCGGCGCGCGCTTCGGCGCTGGCGACGAGGTAGAAGCGGGCAGGCGACTCGGGAAAGACGGCCGTGGTAATGTCGCGTCCTTCGACGATGAGGTCGCCGAACCGCGTCATGTCGCGCAGCCACGCGGTCACGCGGTCGCGGACTTCTTTGACCGTGGCGACAGGGCTGGCATGCTTGTTGATCTCCGGGGTACGGATGGCATCGCCCGGCTCCTTCCCGTCAACCAAGTAGGCGATCGCGCCGTTACGCGGGACGCACTCGACCGCTACGTTTTTAGCGAAAGCCGCGACGGCCTCAGGGTTGGCGGTGTCGATGCGGTTCAGCAGGCACTGCCACGTCATAATCCGGTAGAGTGCGCCGGAATCGACATGCAGAAAGCCCAGCATCATGCCCACGCGTTTAGCTACGGAAGATTTGCCCGCGCCGGAGGGGCCGTCGATAGCGATTACTCTGTTCATAGTAAATCAAAAATTAGCGGTTAATGATAAGGGAGAAGTTGGTTGAAACTTTAGCACGAAGACACACAGGCATAAAGGAGAAATAATGCCTTACAAACCGTTCGTTTTCAACTGTTCTTTTGTCCACACACGCCGGGAGCACGGAGGCCATTGAATGAAAAGCGCGCCTCCGCGTGACACCTTTTTTTCGCGTGCCACCATTTTCTTGCTTTTCGCGTTGAAATAACGTGCTTTTATCACTTTCTGTTGGCCGGAAGGCGCTGATGGGCCGGTCACTTTTGAGTGCGTACATCACAACGCACATGTGAGCCCGCTTACAGAACTGCGGAATGCGGCCCTTCAACATTCTTTGCTGGAGACGCAATATCATGTCTCTTTCGACGTTTAAACGAAGCGTGAAACGTAACTTTATTGATCCCTTATTTTCCGGCACAGAAGCTGCTATAATCGCGCGCGTGAAATACCTCTCATTCTTTTTCTTAATGGGTCTCTTTTGTATAGACCCCACTCTCTTTGCCGAGGAACGTCCGAACGCGTGGGTCACGCGTCTCGAAGTCTCCGACCGAAACGCGTTGGCCGCCATGAACGTCAAGCCCGATAAAGGCGAGATAGGCATCCGGCTCCTTAACCCTGAGAACAACAGCCAGGCGGAGATCTCCCTAAGCGCGGGCAATACGCGCTGCCGTCTGCTGCCGAAATCGTTCTTCCCCGCTTCGGTGGAAAAACGTATCCTCTCTCAGCCCTGCCCGGCACTGACAAACACGCTCTGCTGGGTTACCCTCAAACGCACCGAGGATGCGTGGATCGTTTACGTTGATGACCAGCCGCTCCTGCGTTTTCCCGAGCTCTGGTCCGGCAAACTTGACCTCCAGCTTGCGCCCGCGGCACAACCGCCCGACGCCAATAAAGACGACTATACGCAGCGTTTGGGAGCATTTAAGTTCGAAGATAACTTCCTCGTCCCGGCGGGCTCGGAGTTTCCTCCCACGTGGGAGATCATGAGCGGCATTTGGAAGCTCCACTCTGTCACGGGGTCTATCAGCGGGTCATCGGGCGGGTACCAGCTCGCACGCCAGCCCAAGCCCGAGAAGAGCCCGAATTTCTATACGCTCGAGGGTGGCGGAACCAACGCCGTCGTTCTGACGGGTGAACCCTTCTACAGCCACTACGCCTACCGCGCCGCCGTCCAGCACAACGACGGAACCAACGGGCTTGTCTTTCTCGCGGGAGAGCATGGCGGCTACTTCGCGTTCACGGCACGCACGGACCCCGTCACCGACCGGCTGGTTCTCGAGTTGTGGCGGCAGCCCGCCGACGCGCGCGCCCCGTGCGTTCCGCTTGATGCGGTTCAAACGGAACTGCCGGCCGGTCAGTGGCTCCTGCTCGAAGTCCAGACCTTCGATGACCGCATCGTCTGCCGCGCGGACAACATCGAAGTCATCCGTCGCAAAATGCTCCTGCCTCCGGGCGGACGTTTCGGGCTCTTCGCGAACATGCCGGCCGGCGAAGCCACGCGCTTCGACGACGTATCCGCTTGGTCACACGAAGATCGCCTTTTCGACTCGCCCGAAGACGTCGCCTTCGCCACGCGGCAACCGGTGTCCGGCGTGCAGTCACTGGTGCGCGACGGCACGGTCTGGCTCTACTTTCCTCCCTGCGAGGCTGCCACCAACCAATGGCTGTATGGCACCTCCGATGGCGGGCCGCTGCGGCAGGAGATTCAGGTCGTCGCAACCTCTGACGCTTTCACCTGCGGCCTGACCGACGGTGCCGCCGAGCCCGGCGCGCCGCATTACCGCTTCACCTGCACGCAGGAGGCGGCCGGCCGCCGCACGTTTGTGCTGGAGCAGGTCACGGCGACAAACACGGTCTCGCTCGACACCTTCGCCACAGCAACTTCCAGCAACCGCGTCACTCTTGCGCTTGACGCCCTCCGCCCCAATGAACTCCGCTGCTATGCGGATGGACGTCTCGTCTGCTTCCACCGCCCGGAAAAACAGCCCGGCGGCATTCAAGGCGTCTTCGCATCCGCTCCCGCGGACCTCTTTTTCACCGCGCCCGCAGTCACCTCGAAAGACACCAAACTGAGCGAGCGCTTCGAGAAAAACCCGCTCTATGTGAATGACCCCTTCATGCGCCACTGGGCCTCGCCCGAAGGACAGTGGGTGACTTTTAAGGACGGCATGACCTGGTTCAAAGGCGACCTTACGGGGCCGGTCAAGGTGCGCCTGCCCGTGGTTAACGGCATGGAACTGCACCTCTGTATCCCGGAGGACTCCTCCAATGGCGTCTGCCGCGTGTCGGTCAAAGACAACCTCATCAGCGTCTTCACGCCCGAGTCGGGAACCCATGCCGCGTTCACCGTGCCCGCCGCACAAATCCCCGAGATCGCTTTCGACAAAACCCAAGTGCGCCTCTTTACCCTCGGGATCGAAGGCTCTGTCGTCTGGCTGGGTGGTGACGAGATCCTGCTGGCGAAAACCCATCTGGCCGAGCCCATGCGGGGCCGCAAGATGCGCATTATGGGCATGACGCTCGAAAACCTCAGCCACACGCTCGTCAAACGCGACAACGTCTTCGACACGCTCTTCACCGAGTCGCTCTATAACTGGACGATCAACGGCGGCCGCTGGGAAGTCATCAACCGTTTTTATTGTGAGCCTACCTGGTCCCACATGAACGGCGAAAGCGCCGACTCCCTCGCGGCGCTTTGGTCTAAATATATTTTCAGTGGCGACTTCAGCATCGAGTTTTACGCGGGCATGCGCATGGGCTGGTACGAACGCCCCGGTGACCTGAACCTCTCGGTGATGAGTCGGTCGAACTCAACCGGAGACGGATACACCGCCATCGCCACCGGCTGGGACCCGGACCACTCGCAACTCTACTCGCGCCTGCTCCGCAACGGTGAGATCATGGATGTCTCGACCAAATACCTCGTTCCGCGGGTCCGCGCGGGCTCGGCGCGCCAAGGCTATCAGCCGCTGGTTGCCGCCGGGCGCGATATGCACGGCGCTTGGTATGGCATGCAACTCCGCCGCGTCGGCAACCGGCTCCATTACATTTATGACAACGAGGAGGTTTTCAACGTCGAGGACAAAGACCCGCTTCAGGACGGGTCCCTCGGCATTTGGACCTTCTGTAACTCCATGATGGTCGCCCGCATCAAGATCGCCTCCGAATCGATCAAGCCGCGGCCCTTCGCCTTCAGGACCATCCCCGCCGGCATTCCGCCCGCGCCCGAGCCCGCACCCATCGCCGACTCCGGCGTGCGCGTCAACGGCCGCGTCGTACAACCGCTCGAGCCCGACTACTGGCAGGCGTTCGACACCGTAAGCCACCCGAGCGTCCGCTTCCTTAATCTCAGCACTCCCCACCCAGAAATGCGCGTCACCTCCATCCTGGGTGGCGGCACTTTCCTCGTGCGCTGCGAGCTGCCGCCTGCTCAGCCCGACAAACTCCTCGGCTGGCGTTTCGAAATCGCGCGTCACCCCAAAGCGCTGGTCAACTTCGAATTCGCGACCGTCAAGGACGACGGCAAAGGCGGCTTTCTTCCGCTTCAGCGCTGGACCTATGTGCTTTCCGGTTCAAACGAGACCCGCGGCCCGCGCAAAATCGCGGGCACACTCGAGGACTTTCCCGCCTCCGCACCCGAGGGCTCAAACGTCGTCTGGACGCCGGTCGAGATCTGGGTTCCCTCCGAGGTCATCCGGGCCAACCAAGCCGTGCAGATCGAAGGCTTCGGCAACCTCCAGCCCAGCGACGTGCAACAGGGCCTCAAGGGCAATCCGCCCCACGCCTGGTATGCGATCCGCAACTTCCGCGAAATCCACCGCGGCACACCGGTCCTTTCGGCACCCCCCGAGAAGCGGAATGAGATTGCCGCCCTCTCGCAAATCGTCAACGGACTTCGCCCCGGTGAACTGCAGATGGTCGAAGTTCCCGAAGCGTTAGATCCGCGTAAGCCGGTCATTGAATGGGCCGTGCCCGAACTGGCCAACTTCGGCCTGCGTGCGCAAGCCGATTCCTCCATCCCCGGCTCCATCCTCGTCACTCCCACCCACCCGTGGCCCTCGCCCATGCTGCCCCCGAACCGCGTGCTCACCGACGCCCATCCAGCCCCCTTCATCACCGAAGGCAACAGCATCCGCGTTCTGGTGCCCTTCGAGGTTCTCCAGCCCGGACGCATGACCCTCGCGCTCGAACTCTCCGACGGACGCTTCTTCCGCCAGGTGGTTCCCATGCGCCCGCTTGAAGAGGCGAACCATCCGCCCGTGCTGCTGGAACTTGAAATGCCGGAAGGCGGCATCCAAACCTTCGAAGCCCGCCCGGGCGACGCCGCACCTTACCAGACCGGTGCCAAAGCCTCCATCGACTACTCCGACGCCGTGCGCGGCGGCGTGTTGAAATTCGAAAACGGCGGTGTCTATGGCCGCCGCCTCGACGGCCTGCTCGTCAAGCAGTTCAACGCCACCGCCACCCCGCTCGTCCAGTTCCGCTACAAGGGCGACCCGATGGCCATCGTCTCGCTCGCCTACGGCAGCTATGCCTTCTCTTTTTCCGAGATCTTCAACACCTACGTGCGCTTCAGCGGCGGTGTTGCCGCGCCCATGGACAACACCTGGCGCGTCTGGACCGGCATCCCCTCCGACAGCGAGGGAACGTTGCCGCTGAACCAAAGGACGACCATTCCGCCGAACTTTCTCCGCTTCGCCTCGCGCAGTGCCAGCGACCAGACCGGCCTGCACAGCACCCTCTGCATTGACGACGTCGCCTGCGGTCCTGCCGTCGGGCCCAACCGCACCTTCGCGTTCAAAGCGGATTACACCGACCCCGATGGCGTCGCCGAAGTCGTCTATGCGCTCATTCAAGGCCCGCTCGCTTTTGACACCTGGCCCGACGCGGAAAAGCAGAAGGTCACCTGGCTGCCCACTAAAAACGGCCAAGTCATGCAACCCGACCTTGCCGCCCTGCCCGACGGCATCCATCACCTCCTTGTCCGAGCCCGCGACACGCGATCCCTCTGGTCGCAGCCGACAGACATGCCCTTTATGCTCGACCGCGCACAACCGACTGTCACCCACTCTATCAACGCCGTCGAGAAGTTCAACGGGAGCAGCCTGACGCTCTCCATCACAGATCCCGTCTCGCCCCCGGTGATCAACACGATCCGCCTCTCCTGTCTGGGAACCCCCCTTGATCTCACAACCGATAATGGCTCCTGCGCCATCGGCAAGGGCACCGCCGCGTATGAGTTCGACTGGATCTGGCTGTTGCGCAATCTGCTCAAGACCGCTAAAAACGGCGATGTCCTGCCGATTACCGTCGAAGGCATCACCGACGCCGCAGGCAATACGGTGCCGCCGCTGAAAATCGACGTCCCGCTCAACCTCGAAGCCGACACGCGCCCGCCCACAATCGTGCCGCTCGTCAAAACCGACAACATGCTTTGGTCGGACCTCGCGTTTACAACCCTCGCGCCGTTCTTCAGCGAACCGCATAACGGCGTGGCAAAAACCGTGGCCACACCCGAAGGCAACGTCGTTGAGATCACCCCTAACGGCGAGGGGGCTTCCTACATCCAGCACGCGTTCACGCCAGCCTGGGATCCCGATAAATATCCGTGGTTAGCCATCTCCTTCCGCACCCTCACCGCCTCTGCGGGCGCTAAGCCGTTCACGCTCGCGTTCAGTACCGGACCGCGGCGCCCGCGCGGCATCAAAGACGCCCACACACTGGACTTCACCCTCACCAACCATCTCGCCTATGTGACCGGCGAGACCTCCCACGTCCCCGGCGAATGGAACGACGTTCTTGTCAACGTCCGTGACTTCCTGCGTGACGAGACGGAGGAGCACAAGGATACGCCCGACCTGACGTATCTTTCCCTCTATTTCGCACCCAAGACGAAAGGCCTCAAAATCCAAATCCGCTCCTTCGCCATCCTCGCGCCGTGGAACTCGGACCATCTGATCCCAGTCAAGGCCTATGATCTCAGCTGCATCAAAGGTCTGGTGTGGCCAGGCGGTGAATCCGAGAACACCGGCATTCGGCCCGCCAACATCGTCCTTCCAGCAAATGACCCGAACTGGTTCCGCTTCCGGATCAGCGACCGTCGCGGCAACCTCACCGACACCTGGATGATCCCAATCCCCCCCGGCTCACAGAAAACGAAAGCCAACCTCCCGAGCCTCGAACCCGTGCAATTTTAAACTCACTTCTAACTTCTAATTCCTAACTCCTAAATCTTCCCATTATGACACGCATAACCATTCCTCAACTGGACGCAAACCTGGTCGATGTCACCCTCACCCGCTGGCGCAAATCCATCGGCGACACCGTCACCGCAGGCGAAACTCTGGCCGAGCTCACCACCGACAAGGCCGTCTATGAGCTCGAGTCGCCTGCTGCTGGCACCCTTCTCGCCATCTATGCTTCCGACAAGAGCGTCGTGCCGACCGGCTTCACCGTCGGACTCATCGGTGCGCCCGGCGAGATCGATGCCGATGCCGAGGCTGCAAACGCAGACCTGATGACAGCCTATCGCGGCGCGGAGGCAGCCCCCGCGCCGGCGCGTGACCGCGGTGTGCGCGTGCGTGCCACACCCCGCGCCCGCCGCCTCGCGCTG
>JBBRJN010000104.1:0-8831 GCA_038219365.1 Kiritimatiellia bacterium
GTGCTGGCAGGCGCCGAACTCCAGCAAATCCTTCGAATACGTGTTCATGCCGAGGAAGCGCATCAGTTCCGCCTTGTAGCGGTACCAGTCTAGCGGGTTGTCCACGCCGCGATCTTCCGCCTTCTTGCCGCCGATCACACCGTCCGCCATCTCTTCGCGCCAGAACAGCCGGCGCCGCGGAACCCCCTCGGGCGGAAAGTTGATCTTCAGGGCAAGCTTCTCCTCGTCCACCACCTCGTAGAGGCGGATGCTCGCCACCGCCGAGCCCTTCGAGAGCGGATCGTTCTCGGACGAAAACTGCGCGACGGTCACGTCGAAGCCGTCCTCGGGCGTGAGCGTGCGCGGGCGGCTCGAACCGCGCACCAGCCCTTTTTCAGCAAAGCGGTCGTGCAGCCGGAAGAGCAGGCTCCACGTCTCCCACTTGCCCGAGAGCGGAAGGTTCAGAGACTCCACCTGGCTATCGACGTATTTGGCGTGCATCGTGTCGCCGGTCGTCAGCCCGGTGTGAAGCCCGCGCGACGTCTCGTTACCCGTGTTGATCACCACCATGCTGCGCGGCGCGTCCTCGGGATACTCCACGGCCAGCACATAAGCGCCGCCGGGCCGCAGCAGCTTGCGCGCACCCAGCCGGAAGGTCATGTAAGCGCACTCTTTCGAGGTCGGCGACAGCACGCGGCAGGGCCGCCCCAACACCGTCTCCACGCGGGCCGCGCCCGCGGGATCGCTGCGCAGCTCATGGCCGGGCTGGGCCGCGCCGCAGGCCACCTCATCCACCAGCGAGAGCCGTCCGAAAGGCGGCAGCTCGACCATCGGCCGCTTGAGCGCTTCTTCTTTGGCTTTCGTGAGTGCTGCCGTCCGCTCCGCCTCTTTACGCTCGGCCTCCGCCTTCGCCAGTTTGACAGCCTCCCAGCCGCGCTCGGAATAGGCGTCCAACACGATTTCGTTAAAGATCGCGCCCGCCGATTTCAGCTCCAGCATCAGATAGCGCGTGGTGACAGTGAGCGTCACTGCGGCCCAGGCCTTGTAGCGCTTGCAGTCGTAGGTCGCCACCACCTGCCACGCGCCGGGCCTGCCCACGTGAACCACCACGTCCCCGCTGTTGTTCATGTCGTAGAGCCAGAGCGTCGCCAGCGGCGTCTCTTTGCCGAGATCCACCGTCGCCTGGAACGGGAAATCCTTGTTGTACTGCGAGGAGATTTTCCAGCCCGCGACGGGTGCCCCCGCGGGCGGGTCGCCCGCCTCTAGCTGCTCGTCCACCAACCCTGCAAAATCGGCGTGCGGTGAACTGGACGTGACCTGCTCGGGCCGCAAGGCCAGCCGGTACTGTCCCGGTGGCGTGGCCTGTGAAATTCCCGCGCACAGGCAGATGTGAGATAACACAATGACTGAAAGCGGTGACTCTGCTCGCATGTTATCTTCCTTATTTCAGAACTTCCGACCCTGAACCTTTGCCCAGCCTTACAGAATCCTGATCATCGTGCCCGGGCGGAGCGCATTCGCGCTGCCGCCCACGGTCAGCACACCGGCACCGGCAAAGTAGACGTCGTTCGTATGCGTGGCGGAACTGGCGCTGCTGCCGTAGGTGCCTGCCGGCAAACCGACATTGCCGCGATAGAGGTATTTGACCGTTTCGTTCATGCCCGCGTCGAGATGCAGTCGTCCGGCGTAGAGGTCCGGGCCCAGGTTATGAAGTTTCACAGTCGCCGAGTCAGCCACCGCGTTACTACAGGAAATTCGCACCGTTGCACCGGCATGCACCTCAACGTTTCCGCTACCCAGACTACTGCCGTTGGTGCCGTCGCCCACACGCAACGTGCCGCCACTCACATGGTTCATTCCGCTGTAACTGTTCGCTCCCGTCAGCACCAGCTCGCCTGTGCTCGCCTTGGTCAGGCCGCCCGTCCCGGTAATGGCAGCTCCGATAGTGGCTGAGTACGTCCCGTATACGGAAACTACACCCTCCGACGCGCCGAAGTTGACCGTACCGGCGGTAGCGTCACCGCTCGCACCCAGCGTTTGTCTTTCCAGAAAAAGTCCGCCGCTGGCGACCGTCAGCGTCCGTCCGGTTCCGAGGTTGTAGGTATACTGCCCTTGCAAACGCAACGCGTTAACAGTCGCATTCGTTGAAAGTGCGGCGGGCGCGGTCGTTAGGCTGACGTTCTGGCTGGCCCCGGCCGTGAGGCTGTTCGTGTATTCCGTCACCAGATCCAACGAGCGGAACCCCGTCACGGTCTCATACGTCGCGAACCCGTTGGGAGACAGCGCCCCGTTTAAAGGCGTGACGTCCATCCACGGCACAATGCCCATGGTTGTGCTGTTGGCCGCGCCGCCAGCGCCGATCAACAGGTTCGTGCCGTTGTCGGCCCTGAAGAGGGCGTTGGTGTTGTCGATGGTATACAGCAACGCCGTGGCCCCGCGGGAACGCAACACAGTACCCGCCTCTACCCACGTTCCGGCGGTGGTGGTGTTTCTTTTGACAGACACGTAATTGTACCCGCTCCTGAAATCCAGCACATCCACCATGTTGTGGACCACCTCCAGCCCCTTCTGCCAGTCATTAGCCGTGCCGACCGTTGCCGCCTGCCCGTTTGCCGACAACACGCCGCCGTTGAGTGTAATGCGACGCTTCGTGAGCCGCTGCCCCGGATTGTTTGTCTGTGACGCATTGTTGCCCACATCTAGGCTGCCCCCGATGCGCGTCGTGGAGTTACTGACCCATCCGTTGACGACACACTCGGCCGCATTCGTGAACCCGCCGCCAACCAGGCTGAAAGGCTGGTTGGCGATCAGTGTGCCGCCGAACGCCTTTCCGCCGATGACGGAGACGCCCGCCTGTGCGTTGTAAATGACCGTGCCCGCCCCGGAAAAATCCGCG
Organism: Kiritimatiellia bacterium; assembly: GCA_038219365.1. Taxonomy (GTDB): domain Bacteria; phylum Verrucomicrobiota; class Kiritimatiellia; order RFP12; family UBA1067; genus JAHFSX01. The sequence continues at coordinate 2,876 of JBBRJN010000104.1, forward strand.
CCGTCATCGAGCGTGACGCGCGTCTGTCCGGAAACGCCGTCGGAAAAGGTCAGGGTGTGGCCGTTCATGACCATCATGCCATTCAAACTCAGATAAGGGCTGTTCATGCTGTCCGTGCCAACCATTTTGACCCGCAGATCCGAGGCGAGCGTCATGGGAACACTCAGGGACGATTTCGGGATTCCCGAATTGCCTGTGGAAAGCGTCGCTGCATTACTCGCCACACCGCTGTCGAACGTCAGCGTATAAGTCTCTCCGCTTTTGTTGTTGATGGTCGTTCCATAATTGCCTCCTGATGCCACCGCATCCCCGACATTTAGGGTTCCCACCTTGACGTTCGTCCTTAACTGGATCGTTTGAGCCCCGACAATGTCGTTGGTCATGTATGCGGCCTGCCCCGCCCCGTTCGGGAACGTGTTGGCCGGAAGCCAGTTGACGACGTTCGTCCAGTCGTACGTGCCGGTTGCGGTCTGTTTCCACACAGCGTCGTCCGCACACACGCGCACGGCCGCCACCACCGCACATGCGACGCCGATCCACTGTCTTAACGCGCTCTTCGGAATCATCTTGCTCAACCTCTTCATTGATCATCCTTTGTTCAACCACACCTGAAACACTCGCCGACAGGCATTTCAATCATAAGTTTAAATTCACGTTAATCAATATCACGCCTTCCCTCTTCCAAACAAGACTATTTTCACCTGAAAGCTTCTGATGCCATAATTAAATTGTTGTTCCCCGTTGACATCCGATCCATAATCCGATAACGTTTATTTGTTAAATGCTTTTCTGTGAGAGTGTTTATAGAGTGGGTCATTAAATTTATCTGAGGTGAATATGAAACAAACGGTGGTTTGCCTTCGAACGGCTATCGTTCTCGCGTCCCTTGTACTTTCCAATGCGTTTAACGCGCTCGCCAACAATGGCAACTGGGACGGCGAGGCCAACAACCTCTGGACCAATCGGACCAACTGGTCGGACAACAACGTGGCGTTCCCTAGCGGGGACGAAACCGCCACCTTCAACGGTAGCGCCAACAACCGGACCAACATCGACCTCACCGCCCTCACCGGCATCCAGAACATTACCTTCGATGGTGTGGGCCTCGCCAGTTATAATATCGGCCTCGCGCCGGCCAACAGTCAGACGAACGTGTTCCGCAACAACGGAACCTACCGCGTCAACAGCAACACGAAGTTCGGCAGTAACCAGCGCTTCGACGCGGCGGTCCAACTCGGCGTCGACCGTGCGGGCGGCACCTACACCTTCTTGAATGACAGCTCGGCCAACATTCTTACCGTTGCCGGCGATCTGTTCCTGCCCACCACCACATCTGCAGGCACCATCAGCGACAGAACACTCAACATCAACGGAATCGGCCAGGTGCGGTTCCTCGGCAACATTGCGAAAGACCGCATCTTCGGCGCCGCAACGAACCTTGACATCGTCGTCAACAACAGCGGCACCGTCACCCTGTTGGGCACGAACATCGTCCGCTACCTGCGCCTGAATGGCGGGCCAGGCAGCGTCCTCGACCTCGGCTCGGGCTTCACCACGATGACCAACGCCGCGGGCGGAGAAGGCATCACCTCCACGCTGGGCGGAACGATCAAGGGCACCGGTGCGATTTCCCTCGGCACCGGAGGCGGCGAAAACTACACCGACAACCGCGTGGATGACGTGAATGCGACACTCGCCATCAACTGCCGACTCACGGGCGGCGCCGGCTTCGAATTCTACACTGGCACAGGCGTGGCAGGTACATTTGCCCTAAACGGCATCAATGATTTTACCGGTAATATCATACTGAACGTCTCGGGCAAGATCAGCGCCTCCAAGTTAGGCAACCGCGGCTCCACCACCAGCAACCTCGGCGCGGGCTCGCTCATCGGCTACAACAGCAACTTCGCGGGCGGCCCGAAAATCATCTACACCGGCACAGGCGAGAGCTCTGACCGTATTTTCCGTTTTCAGTCCCACGGCCAAATCGAACAAGCCGGAACGGGGCTTCTTAAACTCACCGCGCCGCCCCTGCTCACGGGCGGTTCCGGCGTCACCATCTCCCTGCTGGGCTCAACCGCGGGCGCAGGCGAAATCAGCGGTGCCATCTCGAACGGCGCCGGCGTCGCGATCTCGAAGTCGGGAACCGGCATGTGGACGCTCTCCGGCTCCAATGTCTACGCGAGCGCGACCACGATCAATCAAGGTACGCTGGCCCTAGCGGGCAACGGCTCGATCCAGGGCTCGAGCGGCATCACGCTCGCGTCCGGAGCAACCCTGCTCCTCTACAACTCACCGGCGACCAATCTGCCGAACCGCGTCAAGGACTCCGGCACCATCGCGCTCGGCGGCTCCACGATCCGCTTCCAGCACGCCGCCGGTGCTGCCAGCTACAGCGAGAACGTCGGCACCATCGTCCTGAGCGCGGGCGCGAACACCATCGCAGCCTCGCAAGCCGCCGTCGGGCAGACCTCCATCCTCACGCTCGCCGCCCTCACGCGCACCGCCGGCACGGTCGATTTCGTCGGCATCGGACTCGGCACCGACGCTCGTAACCGCATCCTGATCGCCGGACAGGCCAACGGACTCATCGGCTCCTGGGCCACCGTGAACGGCTCTTCGCTTGCCGCTTATGACGCCACCCTCGGCGTCTACCCGTCGGGAGACGCCGCCTACACCGATATTTCCGCTCGCGGACCCTCCACCATCCCCGACTCATCCTCTGCTAACGTCCGCATCAACAGCGACGGCACCACCGGCCCCATCGACCTCGCCGCCGCGACGACGACGATCAACGCACTCTTGCAGAACACGGTTATTGATGCCACCGTCGACACCGCATTGAAAACCCTCCGCACCTCTGCGGTCCTCGTGCCAGCCGGGAAGGCGGACGTGACCCTTGGCGTCGCCGTCGGCGACGGCACCCTTTCCACGGCGACGGCGGGCGGAGCCCTCACGCTCGCGAACGGCGGCCCCAACGACCTGACGGTCAATGCCGTGATCGCCGACAACACCAGCGCCTCGACGCTGAGCAAGTCCGGCGCGGGCAAGGTTAAGCTGACCACCGGCAACACGTTCTCCGGAGCGACAGCGATTGGCGAGGGCTCACTCGTCCTCGCCCATTCCAACGCCCTTCAGAACAGTACGCTGACCATCGGCATCGCCGCTCCCGTGTTCGACAGCGCGGTCGTTCCCCACGCCTTCACGCTCGGCGGGCTTTCCGGCTCCTGTGATCTTCCGCTCACCGACAATGCGGGCAACGCGCTCTCCCTCACGGTCGGCAAGAACAACGGTAACACCTCTTACAGCGGCGTCCTCTCCGGCTCCGGCTCCCTCACGAAGCAGGGCACTGGCACGCTGACCCTCGACGGAACTAACTCCTTTAGCGGCGGGTTGGTCGTCAGCTCGGGCAAGGTTGTCGCGAACCAGCCGAGTGCGCTCGGCAGCGGCTGGGTCGTCAACAACGGCACGCTCGACCTCGCGGTGCCCGCACAGGTGACCTACAGTGGCCTCTCGACGAACATGACCGGTTCGGGCACCGTCAATGTAACGCTTTTCACAGGCGGGTACGTGACCCCGCTCAACGGCGACTACTCGGGATTTACCGGCACGTGGAACATCGGCGTCGCCGCGCCCGCAAGCGCGGCCAAGGTCATGATGAACGGCCGCGACAACGCAGCCGCAACGCTTATCGTCCGCACCAATGGCACGGTGATGTGCGGGACCGCCCTCCGTCACTCCGCGTCGCTGGTCCTACAGGGCGGCAATACCGGTGAGTCCAACGGCCAACTCCGCCTCGACAACAACGCCGAGTGGTTCGGCTCCATCCTGCTCGCAGGCCTGATCACCGACGTCAATGACGGGTTCATCGGCAGCGGCAGCGGTACCGGCTACATCAGCGGCCCGATCAGCGACAGCGGGGCAGGCTACACGCTCGACAAAGTCACCGGCAACACGATTGTCATCACGGGCACGAACAACACCTATGCCGGCCCGACCTGGATCAAGAACGGAACCTTGCGTGCAGTCACGATTAAAAATGTCGGCGAGGCCAGTTCCCTCGGAATGCCCGCACCGGCTGCGAACGGTGCCATTAAAATCGGAAATGGCACCACTGGCGCAACCCTGTCCTACGCCGGCATGGGCGACGCCTCCGACCGCGTCATCGATCTCGCGGGCACCACGGGCGGCGCGACGCTGGACCACTCTGGAACGAACACGTGGTTGCTGACGGGCGGCATGACCGTTTCAGCCGCTGGAGCCAAGACGCTCACCCTGCAGTGTTCGACGATCGGTGCCGGCGAATTCGCGGGCGTCATTTCTAACGCGCCCGGCAGCATGGTCGCCGTCACGAAGAATGGCAGCGGAGCGTGGAAACTCTCTGGCGACAACACCTACACGGGCAACACCACGGTCAGTAGCGGCACGCTTATCGCAGGCCATCCGCACGCACTCGGAACAACGGGGTGGGTGCTTTTCCCCAATACGGTCGGCACCATCGACTTCGCCCATGACGGCGCAGGCGAAATCCCCTATGGCTTCCAGATGAACGCCGGCGCAGTGGCCACCTTCAAATCGAACCTCGCCTCCCCCGGCGCAGGCATCAACCATAACCTCGGCCAACTCTGGCTGAGCACCGTGACCGTCAATGTCACGAACGGCGCAAACGTGGTCAGCGGAACACCCTCCATGACATTTTCTGCCGTGAACCTATGGTCGGGGGCAGCGGGAACAACCGTGTTGGCTCCGACAACCGCTGACCTTCTCGTCGGCACGATCACGATCTGGAGCAATAACGTTGCGAACAAGACGATTCAACTTGACGGAACCAGTCAAGGAAGCGCGGTGCTTGGAGCGATCAGCAACGGGTTGAATACGGTATTGCTGACAAAAGCCAACACGAGCACCTGGACCCTCTACGGCTCCAACACCTACAGCGGAGCGACGGCCGTCAACCGCGGATTGCTCGCCCTGACCGGCCCGAACGGCACGCTCTCCGGCAACGGCGCTATCGCGCTGGCGGCTAACGCCACGCTGGAGATCCGCAACAGCGTAGACACCAACCACGCCAACCGCTTGAGCGACAGTGCAGCGATCACGCTGAACGGCGGCAAGCTGCGTTACCTCCACACCGGCGGCGCGGCCAACTACAGCGAGACCGCCGGCGCACTCACCGTCGCAGCCGGCCGGAGCACGGTCGAAGCCTCCCGCGCCGACGACACCCAAACCTCGGCGCTCACCTTCGCCTCCTTGGCGCGTACGGGCACGGGTTCCATCAATTTTATCGGCGCAGGCCTCGGCTCCGGCGATAACCGGAACCGCATCCTCTTCACCTCCGCACCCGCGCTTTCGAATGGCATTATCGGCCCTTGGGCACTGTACAACAGCGAAGGGCTCGCCGCCTACGACGGTACGCTCGGCGTTATTCCCGCACCCGATGCCGCCTACACCGACATCACGGCTTTAGGCCCCTCAGTGGTTCCGAACAACGCCACGTTCAACGCCCGTATTAACGCCATGGGTACGGAAGGCCCGATCGCGCTGGAAGGTGTCCCTTCGAGCAGCGTCAACACCCTGTTCCAGAACACCGAATACGCCTCGACGGTCGGCATGACCAACCAGACCCTTCAGACGGCGGGCGTGCTCATCGGCGCGGGCAAAGCCGCCCTGACCCTCGGCACCGCCGAAAACGAAGGCATGCTCACTCCGCTCATGTCCGGCGGAAACCTACAGCTCATCAATCATTCAGACGGGACCCTCACCGTTAACGCGCTCCTGACCAACAACGTCAACGCCTCGACAATCACGAAGTCGGGCGCTGGACGCGTGCGTTTGAACGGCGTCATCGGCCACACGGGCGGCACCACCCTCGGCGACGGCGAGTTGGTACTGGCCGGTGCCAGTACGCAGACCGTCTCCCATGTGATCAGCGGCGGCGGCATCCTCGCCAAGGAAG
>JBBRJN010000105.1:0-8827 GCA_038219365.1 Kiritimatiellia bacterium
TGCTTCGACAACGACACCTATCCGGACGGCCAGTGTTCATCCGTCTATGCCGAGAACCCGCCGCTGGTCAACGCCTGCCGCAAGCCGGGCGAGTGGCAGACCTACGACATCGTCTTCCATCAGCCGCTCTGGGACGGCGAGACGGTCAAGCGTCCCGGCACCGTGACGGTGATCCACAACGGCTTGCTGACGCAGGACAACTGGGAGTTCGAAGGGCTGAGCACGCACTGCCAGCGTAAGCCGCTCAAGCCCTACGCCACCAAGCTGCCCCTGCGCCTGCAGGACCACGGCAACCGCATGCGCTTCCGCAACATCTGGATCCGCGAGATCCCTTCGCGCTATGCCAACACGACCCACGGCGGCCCTGCTGCCAACGAGGCGGACGTGGCGGCGCTGCGCAGCAAGACCGCGGCCAAGCTGTTCGAGTCCGCCAATCTGGCCGACGCCAGCAAGGCAGCCGCCCTGGGCCGGATGCTGGAGATCGTCGGTTACGACAAGGCCGATACCTACATGAAGCCGACGCTGGAACTGGCCGACGCCTACCTCAAGGAGCTGGCCGGACTGGACAAGCAGAAGCTGCAGGACCGCAAGGGCGAGATCATCGGCCTGCGCAACAACTGCAACGTGCTGACGCGCAACCAGGTGGTCCCGGAAGACTTCAAGCTGAAGGTGGAACTCCAGCGCATCATCAACGAAAACGGCTTCGAGAAGAAAAAGTAGCAGCGGCTCGACGTCCTTTTACGGCTCGACAGCGTCTCGCCCTCCATCGCCTCTTTTGCGTCTGGAGGGAGAGCATCTGCCGAGCCTCTTCTTTTTCTGTAATCAGACGCGGCGCATGTGCTGGCTTTTGAACAGGAGCGCATTCTGATACACGAGCCAGCTGATGAACGTTCCGATCAAGGTCTTTTGTCCGAGTGGCAGCCACGGCTGGAAGGCAAGAAGGTGCTCATGGTTCAGGGCGACCAGGACGGTCCAGCCCGCCGTCACAAGCACGAGGGCCGCCAGCCAGAGCCGCTTGGAAAAACGGCTCTGAAGGCGGGTGTCGGGATCGGCGGAGAGCGCGAGAATCGCCAGCGCGGCTCCCAGGGCGGTCGCGGCGGTGATGGGGTCGTGGATCAGGGCCGCGCGGTCCAGCGGGGTGAAGCCGATCGCCGCCAGGCATAAGCTGGTGAAGAGGCCGCAGACCAGCACGCTGCGCCGCGCGAGAGGGTGCCTCACAAACCGCTGACGTGCGATCCAAAAGAGGGCCGAAATAGCGCCGGACAGGAACATGGCAAGGGCGAACAGTCCGCAGGAGAGCGTGTTGGGCCTGCCGTTGTCGAGGTGTGTGCGGCCAAGGTCGCTCATGACGTGCCGGCTGAACGAATAACCTTCGGTCGCACCGGCGTGTCCCGGCGGGAAACACGCCATGGCGATACCGAAAAGCGCGGGCACGAGCACGATACCCGCTGCCAGACACCAGGCTGTGAGAAGGACAAACGCGTTTGTTTTCTTTGGCATGACCGCTCCGGGCCGGACCGCTCAGCCCTCGGCCTTCATGTCGCGGGTCATGAGCGCTTCGACGGCCGGGATCGCGGAGAGACCTTTGTAACAGAGACCGTAGACGATATCCGTGATGGGCAGCGCAACGCCGTACGTGTGGCCGAGGGTGTGGATGACCTTGGCGTTCCAAACGCCCTCGGCCACCATCTTCATGCTGCCGAGGATCGCGTCGATGCTTTCGCCGCGGCCCAGCCGTTCGCCGACCGAATGGTTCCGGCTGTGGCGGCTGGTGCAGGTGACGATGAGGTCGCCCACGCCGCTCAGCCCCGCGAAAGTTCCCGGGCATGCTCCGAGCGCGATCCCGAAGCGCGTGATCTCAGCGAGGCCGCGCGTGATCAGCGCCGCACGCGTATTGTCGCCGAAGCCGAGGCCGTCCGAGGCTCCCACCGCGATGGCGATGACATTTTTGACCGCCCCGCCGATCTCGACGCCCAGCGGATCGGTGGACGTATAAACGCGAAAGAGGGGGCCGCTGAAGAGGTGCTGCACGCGCTTGGCGACCGCCTCGTCCTCCGAGGCCGCGACCACGGCGGTTGGAATTTGACGGGCGACCTCTTCGGCATGGCTGGGCCCGGAGAGCACCGCAATGGCGTTTAGGCCGAGGATGTCTTGGGCGAGTTCGCTCATGCGGCAGTGCGTGGCTTCGCACAGGCCCTTGGTCAGGCTGACGACGAGGGTGTCGGCGGGGACCAGGCCTTTGAACTTTTCGCATACGCCGGCGAAAAATTTAGAGGGGGAGGCGAGCACCACGACGTCGGCACCGGCTGCGGCGGCCGCCGGATCGGCGGTCCAGCGCAAGGTCGCGGGAAGCGGGATGCCGGGCAGGTAGCGTACGTTTTCGCGGCTGCCGCGGATCTCTTCAAGGTAGTCCTCGAAAGGGCCCCACACGGTCACGGTGTGGCCGTAGGAGGAGAGCAGGACTCCGATGGCTGTGCCCCAGCCGCCGTCGCCGATGATGGTGATGTTCATAGGAGGTCCCCTGTAGGAGCGGAAAATTATTCGCTCTTACGTTTTTTGCTGAAATTAAAGCGCGATTCGGTCCCCGCGCGGAGTCGCGCGATGTTGGAGCGGTGCTTCCAGATGGCGAGCAGCGCGAGCAGCGTGAGAACGGAGGGGAACCAGATTCCGTGGGTCGCGAGGTGCAACGGCCATACGGCCACGGCCAAGATCGCGGCAGCCGCGATCGAAGCCACCGAGACATAGCGCGTGGTGAGGAACGTGACGAGCCACGCGGCGAAGGCGATGCCGACGCCTGCGGGCGAAAGCCCGAGCAGCAAGCCGGCGCTGGTGGCCACGCCCTTGCCGCCTTTGAAGCCGAGAAAGCAGGTCCAGTTGTGGCCGACGACGGTCAGCGCGCCGCAGAAGACGGGAAGGTACATATTCTCGTAGGAGGTGTTGGAAAGCGCTGCGGCTAGAAGCGGGATGAGCCGAACCCCGCAAAAGCCTTTCAGGAAATCGAGCGCGAAGGTGAGTATGCCCAACGGCTTACTGATTGAACGAAAGACGTTGGTCGCGCCGATGTTGCCGCTACCGAGCGTACGGATATCTTTGCCGCAGGCCCGGGCGATAATAAAACCGAACGGGATAGATCCCAGCAGGTAGGCTAATACGCCGCCGAGCAACCATAAAAGCATCTGTGTCATGCGGGAAGTTTAACAAAAACGCACTCGCTCTGCATCTGAGTCGGTCAGAAAAGTTCGCCCCCGCCAGTTACACCCGCTTGTCGGAGCGGAGGGCGGCCAGCAGGCGACCGGAGAGCGCGGATTGGTTGAGCGTATAGAGATGGATGCCCGGCGCGCCGTGCGCGAGCAGGCCCGTACACTGGTTCAGCGCGAACTGAAACCCGGACTCCTCTACGTTCTCGGCCTGGGCGGCCTGCCGCAGGGTCTCCGGGATTGAACAGCCCGAGAGCGCGATGAACCGCTCAATCTGCTTGGCCGAGGTCATGGGCATGATGCCCGGCAAGAGCGGGATCGTCACGCCGGCCGCCCGCGCTTTCTCGACGAAGGCGAAGTAGACCGCATTGTCGAAGAAAAGTTGGGTCACCGCGAAGTCCGCGCCGCTCTCCTGTTTACGCTTGAGGAAAGCGATGTCGCGGTCAGGCGTTTTGGCCACGCCGGCGGCGAAGGATTCCGGGTGTCCCTCCGGATAGGCCGCGCACCCGACCTTGAACAGCGGCCAGCCGTCCTTGATGAAGCCGATCAGATCGCTGGCGTGGGCAAAGCCGTAGGGGTGCTGCCTGAAGGTCGTCTCACCTTGCGGCGGATCGCCGCGCAGCGCCATGATCGCGGGCACCTGTTTCGCAGCCAGCTTATCGAGGATCTTCGAAAGGTCAACCTGCGAGTGACCCAAACAGGTGAGGTGCGCCATGGCGTGAAGGGCGAGGTTGTTCTGAAGGGAGGCGACCAGATCAACCGTGTTTTCACGCGTGGTGCCGCCCGCTCCGTAGGTGACGGACACGAAATCCACGTTCAGCCGCGAGACTTCGGCGATCGTCGTGTAAAGCCTTGCCCAGCCCTCCGGCGTTTTTGGGGGAAAGAACTCAAAAGAGACTGTTGGCGTATGGTTCTGTAGTTTGTCAAAAAAAAGCATGCGTGTTTCCTAAACTGAAAACGGGACAGTATACGCGCTCACTTTCCCGTTGCCAAGCGTCAAGACGGGCCACGGATTTAGGAGTCGAGAGCCGAGTGAAGTAAGAAGGATCGGGGTGTTGAAAGCCCGGCGTGTGTGGCCGCGTCCGGTAGCAACCGTTTCCCCGAAACGTCCGCCGGGCGTCCGAGACGTGCCGCCCGTACTTTGCGGGAACCGGCCCGGTCCATGCCCGTACGGCGGGACGTCCACGCCCGGGAGCGCAGCGTACGGGCCGGACCGCCGGCGACGCGCCATGCGGGCGACGCGCCCGCCTGCCGCCCGCCGTACGTCCGCCGGGCGTCCGAGACGTGCCGCCCCTGCGCGCCCTTTTGACTCCTTCATTATCTCGATTTCATCGCGCTCATGGGCTAAACTGTTCTCAACTTATGCACCATACTCCAAAACCCGGCGGCTTTCATCTGAAATGGGCGGGGGATCTTTTTGAGGTCACGCTGCGCCTCGACACGCCGCGCGCGGGCCGCGCCGTTTTCCGCACCAATCTGGGGCTGGCCCACATCCGCTGCCAAGAGATCATCGCCTGCACCGAATCCGGAGAGCCGGTGCTGGCGCGCGATTGGCACGACGTGCCGATGCGGGAGAGCGAGCCCGGCTTTTTCTCTGTGCGGATCCCGCTCACGCAGGTCGGCCTCTTCGCCGGCAAGGCCTGCTTTTTTGCGCAGCACTCGAACGTTCCCGTATGGCCGGAAGGAGATAACCTCCGCATCAAGGTCGAGCCCGCCCACACGGCCTGCGCGAACACCATGTATTCTGCCTTTGTGCGCTTGTTCGGTGCCTCGCTGCATCACAACCCGCGAACCGACGAGATCCAGAGCAAAGAGCGCGAGCTGGACCAGCTGGGGTATACCGTGATCCCTCCCTCCGGCACGTTCCGTGACGTGATCAGCCGGCTTGACCATATCATGGGTACGCTCGATTTCCGCATCGTACAGCTCCTGCCCATTCACCCCACGCCCGGCACGTATGCGCGCATGGGACGCTATGGCTCACCTTTTGCGGCGCTCGACTTCTTTGCGGTTGATCCGGCGCTGGCAGAATTCGACACGCGCGCCACACCGCTGGACCAGTTCCGCGAATTGATCGCCGCTGTCCACAGCCGCGCCGGCTATCTTTTTATGGATCTGCCCGCGAACCATACGGGCTGGGCAGCCACGCTTCAGACGCATCATCCCGACTGGTACCGCCGCAAGCCCGACGGTGAATTCGTCTCGCCCGGCGCATGGGGCGTGACGTGGGCCGACTTGGTCGAACTGGACTACAGCGGCTCGCACCTGCGCGCCTACATGGCCGAAGTCTTTCTCTTCTGGTGCCGCCAAGGGGTGGACGGGTTCCGCTGTGACGCGGGATACATGATCCCCGGCGAGACCTGGACCTACATCGTGGCGCGTGTCCGTGAAGAGCATCCCGATACGGTTTTTCTGCTTGAAGGGCTTGGCGGCAAGGTCGAAGTCACCGAGTCGCTGCTCTCCGACTCCGGCCTTGATTGGGCCTATTCCGAACTTTTCCAGACCGAGGACCGCGGCGCGATGGACTGGTATCTGCCGCGTGCGATCCCGCTGGCCGAACGCTATGGCCAGCTGATCCACTTTGCAGAGACCCACGACAACAACCGCCTCGCCGCGCGGAGCGAAACCTATGCGCGCATGCGGGTGGCGCTCTCCGCGCTGCTGTCGCACCAGGGCGCGTTCGGTGCCGCCAACGGCGTGGAGTGGTTCGCCACCGAGAAGATTGATGTCCACGGCGCTTCGAGCCTGAATTGGGACGCGCCCCGCAATCAGGTGGACGAGATCGCACGGTTGAATTTCTTGCTGGCGACGCAGCCCGCCTTTGGGCCCGATACGCACCTGCGTCTGATCCACCAGGGCGCGGGGGCCTTCATTGCCGTGCTGCGCGAGGCCCCGGGCGAAAAAAACCTGCTGGTATTGGTGAATCTGGACAGCACGCACGGTCTGGTCGCGCACTGGGACGCGACGGCCTTTTACGCGACGGTGGCGTGGGACCTCCTGTCCGGCGAAGCCTTTGCGCTCCACCCCGGCGGCGAGCTGTATCTGCGCCCCGGCCGCGTCTGCTGCCTGACGTGTTCGGCGGACGACCTTGCACATGTTGACCAGTCACCTTTTGCCGCTGGCAGCGAACCCGTCTCCATCGCGCACCGCCGCCGTAACCTGATGGCGATGCGCGTCAAGCTCGAACTCGCCCCCGGTACCCTTGACGCGCGTTTGTCGTTTGAGGACGAACCCGACACGCTCGGCAAAGCCATGGTCGCCGATCCCGATGCGTTCTGTGTGCCCGCGCCCGGAGCCCCCCCGGCCCGCACGCTGTGGACCTGGCCTGTCGATACGCGTCGCCAAGTGATGGTGCCCGAAGGCCACGTGCTGCTGGTGCGCGCCGAACATCCCTTCGATGCGGCGATCATGGCCGGCGAGCGGACGCTGACCGCCGAGACCTCGGTGCGGTTCGAAGACGGACGCTGGGGCACCTTCCTGCATGTCGCGCCCTATGCTCCGGCGCTGGACGGGACCCGTGCGGAAAACCGTACGCTCCGCACCACCGTCTACGCTCCCCAAGGCATCCACCACGACTCCTCCACGCTTCTGGTGCTCCCGCCCGCCAACAAAGCACGCGTGCTGACACGCGTCAGCGGCGTGCAGGTGCGCGAAGACAGCGCCTTGCTGGCGGTGCTTTCGAACGGTGCCGGCGCGATGTCGCAAGTCCGCGCCGCGTGGGGCGAGCTCCGAAGCCAATACGACTGCCTGCTAGGAGCCAACCCGGACGGGAAGGTGCCGGTCGACAAAACGATTTTTTGGACGCGCTGCCATGCATGGCTGCGGTACCGCGGCTATTCTCAAGAGATCAACAAGGCCTGTCTCGCGTCCTTCGAAGCCGACCCCGGCGGACGTTTCGCCGAGTGGACCTTCAAAGTTCCCTGCGGCATGGGCCGCTGGGTGCCGCTCGTGTTCCGCCTTGAAATGGCGCGCGGCGTCAACCGCGTGAGGCTGGTCATCGCCCGCCACAACAAAGTGGGCGGTCTGGACCCGCACGATGAGGTCACGGTGATCGTCCGGCCCGACATCGAGTGGCGCAGCTTCCATCAAAAGACAAAAGCGTTCCTCGGCCCGGAAACGGCCTGGCCGACTGCGCTCCACACGCTTGACAAGGGCTTCAGCTTCACGCCCGCACCGGGAGAGACATACGGGATTGAGACCGATCAAGGCACGTATCACCACGGCCCGAACTGGACGTATATGATCGCGCACCCCGAAGAGGCCGAACGCGGGCTAGAGTCGAAAAGTGACCTCTTCAGCCCCGGCTGGTTTGAGCTGACGCTGAAAGGCAAGGAGCAAGCCGTCCTCACCGCGTGGCGAAAGGATGAATGGGAAGAAGCGGAAGAACCGAAGGCGAAGGCGAAGGACGGAGAACGGGAAACCGGGGAGCTTCTGCCGCTGCCCGATGCGCTTTCTCAGGCCTTGTCGCTCTACGTGGTGCGGCGCGACGCGCTGCGTACCGTCATCGCGGGCTACCCCTGGTTCTTGGATTGGGGACGCGATACGCTGATCGCGCTGCGCGGCCTGATTGCCGACGGGCGCTATCGCGAGGCGCTGTCGATTCTCAATGAATTCGGGCGTTTCGAGGAGAACGGCACCTTGCCGAATATCATCCACGGCAAGACGGTGGGCAACCGCGACACCTCGGACGCGCCGCTTTGGTTTTGCGTGGCGGCGGGCGACCTGATGGCCGCGACGGACGACCAGACCGTGCTCAATGCGACGTGTGGCAACCGCCGGTTTCACGATGTCCTCGTCTCGATCATCACGCACTATCGCGACGGCACGCCCAACGGGATCCGCATGGACCCGGCCAGCGCGCTCATCTATAGCCCGCCGCATTTCACCTGGATGGATACCAACTATCCCGCCGCCACGCCGCGCGAAGGCTACCCGGTCGAGATTCAGGCGCTCTGGATCGCCAGCCTGCGGCTCGTCGCCCGCAAAATCGATGCGTCATGGGGTGCGCTGGCCGACCAGGCCGCCGATTCGCTCGCCCGCTATTTCATCGTCAAAGAGGGCTGGCTGGCCGACTGCCTGCGTGCGGTGCCGGGCGTCCCTGCCGAAAAAGCCGAGCAAGAGGACGCGCTGCGTCCCAACCAGTTGCTGGCGGTCACGCTCGACGCGCTTCGCGACCCCTCGCTGGAGTCCTCGATTGTGCGGGCCTGCGAGTGTTTGCTGGTGCCCGGGGCAATCCGCAGCGTGGCCGACCGTCCGGTGCTGTCTGACATGTCAGTCTGGCGCGATAGCGTGTTGTTGGATGATCCGCACAACCCTTACCAAGGGCACTATTTAGGCGACGAAGACACGCGCCGCAAGCCGGCTTATCACAATGGAACCGCGTGGACCTGGCAGTTTCCCCTCTATGTTGAAGCGCTGACCAAGATCTACGGCAAGGCCGCCCACAAGACGGGGTTGTCGCTGTTGGGTTCGTCGGTCGAGCACCTGAACCGGGGCTGCCTCGGCCACACGCCGGAGATTTGCGACGGCGACGCGCCGCACGCGGGGCGCGGCTGCGGAGCACAGGCTTGGGGCGTGTCGGAGCTGCTGCGCGTGTGGAAGAAGGTTGATCAACTGTAGGCGATAATGAA
>JBBRJN010000106.1:0-8759 GCA_038219365.1 Kiritimatiellia bacterium
CCTGTACAAGGCTGGCATCCGGGCCTGCGTGGAACCCTCGTTTTGGCTGGGCGCCAACCGCCGCTACGCCGGTTCTTTCTTCGACTATTTCCGCCTGATCCTGGAGTTCGAGACCTTGCGTGCGGCGCGTTTCGGCATCGACCACTACTGCGCGATCGCGATGAATCCCAAGGAGGCGGATGACCGCGTGCTGGCAGCTGAGGTGATTGACGGGCTTGCGCCGTACCTCGACCACCCGCGCTGCGTGGCCATGGGCGAGATCGGGCTCAACCTCAAT
Source organism: Kiritimatiellia bacterium (assembly GCA_038219365.1). Taxonomy (GTDB): domain Bacteria; phylum Verrucomicrobiota; class Kiritimatiellia; order RFP12; family UBA1067; genus JAHFSX01. The sequence continues at coordinate 278 of JBBRJN010000106.1, forward strand.
ACGCCCAACGAAGAGTACGCGATGATCCGCCAGTTGCGGATGGCCGAAGAGCGCAAGATGCCTGTGGTCCTACACCTGCCGCATGTCGATAAGTTGCGGGGAGCGCTGAGGATTCTCGACATCATCAAAGCCGAGGGTTACACGGTAGAGCGCATCGATGTGGACCACAACACGGAAGAGACCATCCGGCACACGCTGGATTCGGGCTGCTACGCAGGCATGACGGTCTACCCCTACTCCAAGCTCAACCCAGAACGGGTCTCGGCCATGGTCAAGCAGTATGGCCCTGCGCGGGTGATCGTGAACGGTTCGGCCGACTGGGGCGTCTCTGACCCGCTCTCGCTCGTCAAGGTGGTCGCGTACATGCGCAAGGACGGGCACAGCGAGGCTGCCATCGCCGACCTGGTCTTCAATACCGCCATGCGTTTCTACAGCGCTTCGCCGAACTGGAAACCCGACTTCGACATCCCCCCGCTTGACCCGAGCGCCTATCAGCGCTAGGCCTTTTTGCGACTTCCCCGCATTCCCCACACTTACGGGCTTGTGTTTCGGCACAGGATAGGGTTTAATTTATCACCTTATTTTAAAAGGCGTGTTTTTTATTCGGACGCCATGTGCGCTGCGGAGGGATTCCGCAGCGTGCTGGGTCGTTTGGGTTCCCGTGTACAACAAGTGAGGAGTTGGGATGATGCGTAGATCGTTACGTGCGTTGGCGGTGGTTGCATTGTTTGCAGCCGGGTGGGTGATGGGTGCGGACAATACCGTAAAGGAAGTGAAAGTCCGTGTAATCGACCAGTTCGGCACTGATGCAACAGACGTTTTGTCGCTCTGTAGCGTGACGGCCGGATCGGAACTTTCGCAGGAGGCGCTCTCGAAGGATGTGCGGGCCTTGCTCGACACCGGGCGTTTCGGCTATGCGGGTGTTGAAATTGAGAAAATGGACGCCGGGCTGCGCGTGGTCTTTGTGGTGAAGCGCCGTTACCGCTTCCAAGAACCGCTGTCCATCAAGGGCGCCGACTATTTGAGCGAGACTAAAATCCGCAAAGTTTCGGAGCTCAAGAACGGCGATTTCATCGACGAGCCCATTTTGTCGTCCAAAGCCGGCAAGATCCGCGACGAGTATGTTAAAAAGTTCTTCCCGAACGTCAAGATCGGGGCCGAAATCAAGCCGATCGAAGGCAGCGCCGGCTCCGCGAACGTCATCTTCACCATCGAAGAGGGCGAGCGCGCAAAGATCCGCAACTACACGTTTACCGGCAACACCTCGATCCCGTCCGGGGAGCTGCGCGCCACCTTCGGGCAGCGCCCGTGGTACGATCCGCGCGGCTGGTTCACCGACACTCCGGTCTCGGCTCAGGATCTCGAAGACGCGCGCCAGCAAGCCGAAGATGTGTATAAAGACCACGGCTTCCAGGACGCCAAGGTTGCCACGCCCGTCATGGAGAAGGTCGGCAAGGAGAAGGTGGATGTGGTTTTCGCGGTCACCGAGGGCGACGTTTATTATGTGGAATCCACCGCGATCCGCGGCGTCAAACTCTTCCCCGAGCAGGAGGTCAAGTCCTCGGCGGACAAGCGCCTGAAGGCAGATGCCGACGCGCGCCAGAAAGCGGACCCGGTTGCCGGTCGCAAGCTCATCGATGACGCGGCCAAAGACATCCGCGATTATTACGGCTCGCGCGGTTACGTGGATACGCTGGTCAAACCCGTCAAAGAGACAATCCCGGGCAAGCCGGGCCGCATGGCGATCACCTTTGATGTGCGCGAGGGCGAACTGGTCTACATCCGCAACATCGTCATCCGCGGCAACAACAAGACGAAAGACAAGGTCATCCGCCGCGAAGTCATGGTCAGCCCCGGCGAAATCATGAACGAGGTGCGCATCGAGAAGAGCGAGAACCGCCTCAAGAACCTCGGGTACTTCTCCAACGTGCGCCACTACACCGAGCAGGCGAACCAGCCCGGCTCACGCGATTTGGTTTACGATGTCGAGGAGCAGCGCACCGGCAACTTCATGGTCGGCGCGGGCTTCTCCAGCGTGGACAGCCTCGTGGGCTTTGTGGAGCTGACCCAGAGCAACTTCGATATTCTCAACTGGCCGAACTTCACGGGCGGCGGGCAGAAGGCGCGGTTGGGCCTTGAAGCCGGCTCCCGGCGTCAAACGGTTGAGGTTTCCTTGACCGAGCCTTGGTTCATGGACCGTCCGCTGGCGTTGACGGTCGAAGCCTATCGCCGGATGCGCTGGTTTGACCAGTACGATGAAATCCGCACCGGCGCTTCAGCAGGCCTCTCGTACCCGGTCAAGGTTGGCCGCATCGGAGCACGCTACACATTGGAAATGGTGCAGCTGGACAATGTCGACCACAACGAGTGGTACCTGAAGGACGGCGAAGACTCCACGCCTGACTCATACAACGGCGACTCGAATAAATATTTCGAGTACCAGGATGAAGCGTTCGGCGACGCGCTCAATAGCGTGGTGCGCCTCTACTGGGCACACGATACGCGCGATCAGGCCTTTGTCCCCACGACGGGCTACCAGACCACGGTGTTCGGCGAAGCCTCCGAAGGTGCGCTCGGCGACACCGAGTTCTACAAGATGGGCGCGAATTACCGCCACTGGTACCGGATGCCGTGGTATAAGCACGTGCTGAGCCTGCGCGGCCGCCTGGAGACGGTGGACGCTTATTCCGGCGAACTGCCGATCTATGAGAAGCTTTTCTTGGGCGGCCCGCGGACGATTCGCGGTGTCGAGTACCGCGATGTCGGCCCGAAGCTGTTTCGTGACCCGGGCTCCAGCGACAGTCACGCCCCGATGGGTGGACAAACCTTGGCGCTGGCCACCGCGGAGTATACGATCCCGGTCTTCAAGGCCGTGCGCTTCGCTACCTTCGTGGATGTGGGCTCCTTGGGAGAGGACGCCTTCGACCCGCAATTCTCAGACGTTTGCATGTCGGCGGGTGTCGGCGTCCGCATCGATATCCCGGGCTTCCCGATCCGGTTCGACGTCGCCAAGCCCGTGTCAACGGATGACGGCTATACAAACGATGAGTTCTTCTCCTTCGCGATCGGCTTTGAATAAAAGGAAACAGAGACTATGAAGCGTGTAAGTTTGATGATGGTGGCCGTTCTGGCCGCGACCCTTGTGATGGCGCAAGAGAAAACCGCCGTGGTCAACATGGTGGACCTAGTTCGCTTTCACCCGAGCCGTGAACGTGACCGTAAGCTGATGCAGGACACGGAGAAGGAGTTTCAAGCCAAGCTCGACAAGCAGCGTGACCGCTTTGAACAGCTCCGCGACGAGTATGAGAAGGCCGTGAAAGAGTCCCGTAACCCGGCTCTGAACGACAAGGCTCGCTCAGAGGCAGAGGATAAGGCCATGAAGCACCGCGACGTGCTGGCCGAGGCCGACAAAGACCTGCGGACGGAGATGCAGAAGCTTCAGCGTGAGCTTGGCGATCTCGACTCGCGGTTGCTGCGCCAGGTCACAGGCGACATCCGGGAGGTGCTCTCGAAGTACGCTCAGGAAGGGAAGTTCACCCTCGTGCTCGACGGCACAACGATGGCCTACTTCGACCCCAAACTAGAAATCACCGATGACGTCCTGAAGCGGATGGGCGTTGACCCCAAGGTCCGCAAGGAAGCCAAAGAGAAGGCCGAGAAGGAAAAGGCCGACAAAGCCACCGCTCCCGCAGTGAAGAAATAAGGGCGATGAAGGTCACAGAATTAGCTGAACGCCTACAGGGGCAACTTACGGGCGACGGGTCTCTCGAACTCGTCGCCCTCGCGAGCCTGACGGAGGCTCGTGTCGGCGATGTCACGTTTTTCAAAGATTCGAAATACGCGAAGCACCTTGCCACGACGCGGGCGAGCGCCGTGCTTGTCCCGCTCACGTGGCAAGGGACATGCCCCGCCCCTGCCGTGATCCGCGTTGAAGACCCGAATGCCGCGTTCGCCAAGACTGCGGTGTGGTTCGCGCCTCCGCCGGTGGAACGCGCGCCGGGGATCCATCCGACCGCCGTGATCGGGCAGAACGTTCAGCTGGGTGCGGACGTGCATATCGGTCCTTTGACCGTGATTGAGGATGGCGCGGTGGTTGGCGACCGCTGCGTGATCGAGGCCCAAGTGTTTATCGGTCAGCGCACCGCGCTGGGCGAGGGCTGCCACATCTACCCGCAGGTGACCATCCGGGAGGGCTGTAAGCTCGGGCGGCGTGTGATCCTGCACTCGGGTGTGCGGATCGGCGGGGATGGCTACGGCTATAACCCCGCGCTATTGCCAGACGGCACGATCTCTATCGAAAAAATCCCCCAACTCGGCATTGTCGAGTTGGGCGACGATGTGGAGGTCGGATGTAATGCCACCATCGACCGCGCGCGTTTCGGGCGCACGCGAATCGGCAACAGCACCAAAATCGACAATCTCGTGCAGATCGGCCACAACGTGCAGGTCGGCGACTACAGCGGTATCATCGCCCAAGCCGGTATCGCGGGCAGCACTCGGATCGGGTCCGGCTGCATCATCTGGGCCCAGGCAGGCCTTTCCGGCCACCTCACGGTCGGTGACCGTGCGCAGGTCGGCCCCAAGAGCGGCCTCTCCAAGGACGTCCCGGAAGGTGAATACTACCTCGGCTTGCCCGCCTATCCCAAACGAGAGTTCGCCGCGACGCTCCTCGTGCCGCGCCAAGTCGATAAACTCAAGCAGCGGGTCGCGGAGCTTGAAGCCAAGGTGGCTGCGCTCGCCAGCCCAACGTAACGGCTTCGCTCCTTTTGCGTAATTTTGTCACAGCGACATGGACATCCTGTCGCTTTTATTTTCACTCACGCGCCTCACGAAGTTACCCTTGGCTAATTTATGGCTCGTGATTCATCAAAAAACGGTTAAATGTCAGGAAAAGCAACCGCTATCTGCTCTTGGCACGCTGTAAGCTTAATGACTATTGCCAAAAAGAGAGATGGCAAGCGAGTTCTAAACAGGTCCGTAAGGCCATAACTTCATTCACTCTTTTGGTTGGTTTGAGTCAAATGGTTGCCATCAAATGAATGAGGTTATGGCCTAGTTATTTTCAGAAAGGAATACGTCATGCAAAAGGTCAGCCTCAAGACGGGTTTCAGCATACTCGTATGCGTTTCCGCACTATGCCTGTCGGGTGTCGCAAAAACGGATGAGGCTGCTTTCGATTTCCGAAAGGGCTTTTCTAGTGTGGCTGCAAAAGCCACGCCCGCGGTTGTCTTCGTCCAAGTGGAAAAGCAAGTTCCTCTCGGAAATATGTCCCGCTCCTTCAATAACCCCTCCGAGCTCTTCGGTGATGGATTTTCGGAACGTTTTCGTAACGCCCCGAATAACCGGTCCCGGCAGCAGCCCAACCGCCGTTCACCCAGCCACGGCCGCGAACAACAAATGTTTCGCCAGACGGGGCAAGGCTCGGGCTTCCTCATCAGCAAGGATGGCTTTATCCTGACCAATACCCATGTGGTCGGCGATGCGGACAAGATCACCGTGCGCCTCGCAGACGGCCGCGAGTTTAAAGCCAAGCGCATCGGCGCAGACTCTAAGACGGAAGTGGCCTTGATCAAGATTGATGCGGACAACCTGCCTTTCCTGGCGATCGGCAAGCCCGAAAACCTCGCAATCGGCGAATGGGTCGTCGCCATCGGAAACCCTTTTGGACTCAAGGAGACACTTACGGTGGGGGTAGTGAGTGCTAAAGGACGCAGTAACATCGGCATCACCGACTACGAGGACTTCATTCAGACCGATGCAGCCATTAACCCGGGTAACTCAGGTGGGCCGCTTTTGAACATCGACAGCGAGGTGATAGGGATCAACACCGCCATCTACAGCCAAAGCGGCGGATACATGGGCATTGGCTTTGCAGTGCCGATTGACATGGCGATGAACATTAAGGATCAACTCGTCGCAACTGGCAAGGTGACAAGAGGTTACATCGGCGTAATCCTCAATCCTGGAGAGGTGACGGAAGAGATGGCAAAGTCCTTTGGGCGCACGGAAGCCGGCGGCATCCTGATCGCCGACGTACAAAAAGACGGGCCCGCCGCAAAGGCCGGCATTCAGAGCGGTGACATCCTGATCGAGCTGGTTGGCAAGAAAATCAAGGACAACACCTCCTTCCGCAACGAGGTGGCACGGATCCTGCCTAATAAGAAAGTCGAAATCGCTTTGTACCGTGAGGGCAAGATCAAGAAGGTGTCTGTTACGGTGAGCGCGTTCCCTGACGAGATCACGTCCGGCGACGGTTCCAAGGAAAGTCCTGACGTGCTGGCTAAGTTGGGATTTGATGTGCAGGATTTGACCGATGATGTGGCGCAGCGGTTCGGCTATGAAGCCAACAAAGGGGTGATCATTTCGGCTGTCGACCAAGGGTCGGTGGCGGAGGAAGCGGGTCTCAATCCGGGGATGTTGATCCTTGAGGTAAACCGCAACGAGGTAACGAGCGTTCAAGACTTTGAAAAAGCAGTTGGGAAGACGAAGAACGGGAGCCTGCTTCTGCGGGTGAAGGCCAAAGAAGGGACCGTTTTCGTTAACCTGCGAGCAAACGATTAACCACACAACCAAAGTATATATAGACCACTCCTGTCATGCAGCACCGGGGCCGGGTAAAACCGGCCCCGGTTTTTTTTGTGCGAAACACTATCGGAAAAGGACTAAAAGGAGCGCCATAACCGGCAGGCAGAGAAGGGTGCTCAGCACAATCGCCGACCCGGCCAGCTCTTTGTCGGCACCCATCTGATCGGCCATCACATACGAGGTCACCGCGCACGGGCACGCGAGATAAAGCAAGGCGACCAGCAACGTTTCGCCATCGAAACCCAACAGGCGCGCGCCGACATACCCGAACGCCGGCATGGCCACGAGTTTCAAGGCGGTCGCGGCCAAAGCGGGTCGGAAACTGGCACGCAGTTTATCGGGTGTCAGCCCTGCGCCCAACGCCAGCAACGCGCACGGAAGAGCCGCGCGGCCAAGCGCCTCAACCGCATTGAACAACCCCTCGGGAAGATGCAGGCCGCTCTTTAACACAAGCAGTCCAAGGCCACACCCGATGATCAGCGGGTTTTGTAGCACAGCGGCCAGCGTGCGTAGCAGACGGCCAGCAAAACCGTCGCGCCCGCAGGGCACGGGCTGTTTTTCACCCGTCAGGATCAGCACGGCCCACAGGTTGTAAAAGGGAATGGTCGGAGCGAGGGCGAAAACAGCAACAGCGGCAGGTGCGCTATGTTCGCCGAAGGTGTAGAGAAGCACAGGCAGGCCCGTATAGGCCAGATTGCCTCGCATCGCGGCCTGCATCAGTGAACGGGTGGACCCGCTCGAGAGACGCAGCGTGCGTGACACCAGCCAGCCGACCAGCGTCACCACAACCGAACAGGCGCAGAGCAACAGGCCCACACGCAATCCGGCGGCACCGGCCTCGGCCGGCGCTTTTGCGATCGTGCTGAACAGAAGCGACGGCAGCAAGAGCCAGAACCCCAACCGGTTCATCTGCGTAAAAAACGCATCAGGCAAGAACTTCGACCGGCAGAGCGCCGCGCCCAGAACCACCAGCAGACAAACCGGCAGGATCGATGTCAAGACCGCCGAGTGCATACAACCTTACCGACCCAAAAGGTTACGCAGCCCCTGAAGCCCCTGCCGCATGCCTTCGGTTGTGGAGTCGTCCTTCGCTTTCTCTTTCGCCTCTTTCGCGGCATCCGCCTGCGCTTGGCGCAGCGTCGCTTGCGCTTCTGGCGTCAGCGTCGCCTCACCTGCGGACGACTGTTGCAATAGGTCAAAGAGTCCGCCGCCACCCATCATAACCTCCGCCATATCTTTGGCCTGCGTGTAGTCCTTGGGCAGCACGAAGAGCCCGGCGTCAGGCGCTCCGAACGTGTAATTGCGAAAGAGGATGACACTGTTGATGGTCATGGGAGGTTGGCCCGGCTCGGTCTCGATCTGGGCGCTCGCCGTCATTTTGACGGGCATGTCTTTTTGCGCCGGCGAAAAGAGCATGTCCATCACCTGGGTCCCCTCGTTCGGCAGCTTGACCGTCATACGGCGCTTCTTGCAAGTCACCTTTTCGAACACCTCGGTACCCAGTTCCTCCACCTTGTAATTCTGTTTCATCTTAGCGCTGTCCTCGTCCGCGTCGCTGGGGTTGACACAATACTTCTTTTTGTCGGGGAAGAGGGAGTAACTCACCTCCTTGCCGTTCTCGGTCAGCTCCAACATCACCATGCGCAGATTGATCATCGGCACCGTCGTCTCGGTGCGTGTTTTTCCATCAAGCCGGTATGTCTTAGACGCCATGACCATGCCCATGGCCTGTACCTCCATATCCACCGTATAACGGGTCTGCAGGCCAAGCTCCTTTTCAAATTTCAGCCAGAGCTGCTTTTGCTCGCCACCCTGCTTCCGGGCACCTTGCGCGAACAAAGAGGTCGTCAGCAACAGTCCCGTGATAATCAACATCCCTGCGTTTTTTCGTGTCGTT
>JBBRJN010000107.1:0-8755 GCA_038219365.1 Kiritimatiellia bacterium
TCGATCACCATCTGCTGCAGGTCATCCAGCGGCACAGTCGCCTTCACCGTGACGCCCAGTTGGCTCGCTGCAACACGCGCACCAAACCGCACATCCACGGTTTTGCCGCTAGCGGACAACGCAAACAGGTCCGGTTCGACCTTCAGCCCCTGGGCTTCCAGCCGCTGCCACGACAGGCTCTGCGCCGGCGGAAAAGAGAGTTCTTTTGCAAGCGACCAGGTCAGCGGCACCGAAGCCCTCACATCCTCCAAGACCGCCAGCGCGCCGACTCGCGCCCAGCCGTTGCTCACGCCGAGGGTCACCGACACGACCGCATTTGACACGTCGGCTGGAATGAACGGCAGAACCTTCACCAGCGCCGTGACCCGTGAGATGCCGGCCTCGGCGGTCCGGTTGCTCTCTGAGCCCACCTGCACGGCCACATCCCGCACCCAGGATTCGCCGTCGACGCTCATGCTCGCCGTGCTGTAGCGGACCGCCGCCGTCGCGCCCGCCACGGCGCTCCACGTAACCCCCGAACCCGCCGCGCCGGACCCGCGCGTCCGGCCCGAGGCAGCCCGCCCCGCGAGAGGCGCGGCCCCGGACGCGCGGCCGCCAGCGGCACCCTCCGGACTGGAGGAAAACGCGAACTCCGGAACGCGCAGCACCACCTGCCACACGGGATTGGAAGTCAACCCCGTGGCCATGACCTCGCCCTCGAAGGGCACCGCCCCGTCTTTGACCGACAGGTGGCTCTGCGGCAGGGCGACCGACTCGCTCACGCGCCCCTTGAATCCACCCGTGGCCGACGTATAAGGCGGCGTCGCCGTCAGGGTCATCTCCGCTCCGCCCCGCACCGCAAGCGTGCGGCTGAAAAAATAGGCTTCCTCGATTTTCACCAGTGCCTGGACGATACCCGGCCTCGCGTCCACGATCGCCACCGTGCCGGTCACACACGCCCTTCCCGCGCCCACCCGCCCTGCCGTCACCGGCGCGGAAGACCGTATAGCCTCCGCCCTGAAACCCGCCCTGCCGCTCCACAGCGCCTGCGGCAGCCGCTTGACGTCGGCTTCCACATGCAGGGTGCCGCCCTCGGAAAAGAACACCGGCACCAGCGGCAGGATGCGCGGCAACACCTGCGACACCGAACGGCTGGGCAAATCGGAATCCAGCGTGGCGGTCACCCACTGGTTTGAGCCCGTCTGCCGGAAGCGGGCCGTCCCGCGCAAACCCAGCATGCGCCCCTCTGCTTGCGAAGCTTGAAGCTGGCCACCGACCGTGAATGCCGACACCCCCACGCTCACGCGGCATTGCGCATCGCGCGGCGTGCCGGACACCTCGACACGAAGGGACTGGAACTTCACCGAGGCGTCCTTGTCGGGAAGCATCAGCTGGCTGCCGCGTCCGAGTTCCGCAACCAGCTCGAATGGCCCCGCGTTTGTCCAGTTTTGCAGCGCAGCCGCCCCGCGCACCGTCAAGCTGCAATTAGTCGGGAAGGAGGTGAGCATTGCCATCTGAGCCGGTACCGCACGCCGGGCCAAGGCCATGAGGCCCTCGACACTTTTAAGTTTGATCTCGGGCCTGAACGTGACCTCGCCGGTGGAGACATCCACCGTGCCGTCGACGTTCGCTTGGAACAGGCCTTCATCGCACACGCTGCCCCACACGCGGTAGCAGTCAGGCGGCTCGACAGGGCCTCTCCGGTCCTGGGACGAGCCGATTTTGTGAGGCCCCGACGCCAACTCCGAGGCCAGCCCCGCAGCGAACGCCAAGGTGGTGAGCGTCTTACCGTCCGGCAACACCACGTCCACCTGCACATCCTGAACGGATACCGCCCCTAGCGAAAACCGTTCAGTCGCCGGAGCTCCTCCAGGCGTTTTCTTCGCCTGCGCCTCCAGCAGCGGTCTCAGCCGTTCGTGCAACGGCGAGGTCACCTTGCCGTCGCCGGCCACCGTCAGCCGTGTGCGGACCCCTTGCACGCTGATGCGCTCGACATGCTTTTTCAGGACGTCCTGAAGCGAGAACCGCACATCCACCTGGCCAACGGAAAGCGCCGCTTCGGGCGCACCCAACCGAATATCAGCGACGGTCATACGTCCCGGCGACAGCCGCGACAATCGGAACGTGGCATCCGTAAGGCCTTGCTGATCGAGCATCGTGCGCACCACACGCGTCACGGCCGCGATGCGCACCAGCCACACCGCACTTAGTACCGTAACGCAAAGGGCGACGAGCACCAAAAAGACAACCGGAAACCGGCTGCGCCAGTTCCGGCGATGTTGTGTCGGTTGTGTTGTCTTTTCAGCCATCGCGTTCCACAGCGCCGGCGTTACTCGGCCTTGATTCCTAACCGGCGTTCCAGATCACGGTCGCGCACCCCGCCCAGCTTAACGGCCTGACGGTAATACATCTCAGCCTCGGCGCTCTCTTTGGGCTTCATTTCGAGAAGAAGCCAAGCCATATTGTAGTACCCGTCCGGGCGCTTGGGATTGACTTTCATCGCTCTGTCCAGCGCGTCCAAGGCCTTGGCGTAGCTGCCCGTTGCCGTATACGAGCCCGCCGCCATCAACAGCGTCGGCTCATCCGAGGCATTGTCTGCCAACAGGTCATCGATCACCACAACCGCATCCGTATGCTTGCCCTGCTGCACGCGTGAGAGCGCCATCAGGAACCGCGCCTCGCGGTTCTCGGGCTCCAGTTTCAAGATCTTGAGCAGCGCCTTTTCCGCATCTTCAAACCGATCCACCGAGATCATATCCTTTGACCATTCAAGTTCATCCTTAACGATAAGCGGCTTGTCCGGCGCGGCCGGGTCAACCTGGGCCTCAGGCGCGGGCGTGTCCTTTTCGGCGACGCTTTCGTCACTCGCTTGACTGCCTTGCTTGGACGTCAGTTTCACCGCAAGTTCCGGCACGTTATTGGTCTCGGCCGCCTTTTTTCGTGCCGCCCGCTTGGCCTCGAGCGCCGTGGTGTCGGTCACCGCCACCGTGCGGGATGTAGCGCTCACATCCTCCAGCATGATGCGGTCAATCTCGGTCTCGCAAAGCGCCTTGCGGAAACGCACGGGAGCGAACTCAGAGGAGGACGCCTTTTTTTCGTTTTCCTGCTCAACGCGCGCGATCTCGGCCAGCGCCTTACGGTAGAGTTCAATCGCCTTTTTGGACTCACCGTCGATGTACGCGGCCTGAGCCTCCGACATCATCTCATTCGCGCCTTTCAGCAGCTCTGAAACTTTCGGGGTTTTCTCTTTGGCGAAAGACGAAGACGGCACGGCACATGCGCCAGCCATCAATACGATCACGCATAGGGTTCTTAGCACGCTCATGTCTGAATACTCCGCTTAAACAGGGCCTTAGCCTTCAGCCAATTGGACTTTTAATGTTGACCGTCATTCTATCACACAACGGTTTTGGGCTTCACGCATAAAAAGAGCGGCTCGTCGGGATTCACACCGTAACGTTCGGCATCGGTCTCGGCCAGGCATTCAGCGTGTTTCTTTAATTCGAGCGTGAACCCAGCCGCACGGATGCGGTCGAACAGATCGCGCCCGTAGAGCCGGACATGATCCTCCTGACCGTAAAACTCGCTCCGTTTCTCGTCCGTGTTGATCTCAGCAAGGTCTTGGAGGGTTTTCTCCAACCCCGAGGCAAAGGGGGTCTGCAAAACCGCGCATCCTCCCGGTTTGAGCACGCGAAAGATTTCGCGCAAGGCCTTCGCATCATCCGGGACATGTTCCAGCACATGGTTACAAAACACCCAGTCAAAGGTGTGCGCCTCGTAAGGAATGTCCGTCACATCCATTTTCTCGACGCCTTCCCGCGCAGGAACCAGGTCGCCCTTGACATACCGCGCCGGACGGCACGCTTCGACCCGGCTCGACAAGCGCTTCTCCGGCGCGAAATGCAGAATGGAGGCCCCCTCCAGTTTGTCCCAAACGCCCAGCTTTTCGAAGAACAGGATCAGATGCCGCTCGCGGTCATGGCTGCGACAGTAAGGGCACCAGAACTGGTCGAAATCGCTGCCGGTCCACTTCACGTTGTGCAAATACGCCGAAACCGCCTGCCACCCGCCGCGATATTTCGCGAACCGGAAAAACGTTTTGCCGCACACGCAACACATCTTCGAACGGCCAAGCCCGTTCAGACTCCGGCGAACCTTGCGCACAAACCCGATTTTATCTTGTGTCGGCTGATACAGCATACCTTCCCCCTTAACCCCGCTCATCCGGATTTCCGATGTGCGCTTCTCCCGAATAGACCGGCACAACCCCCTGCTCCGTCACCAGCCGCAGTGCGCCGTCGGGCAAGATGCCGTCCGCGACACCTGACACGCATCGTCCACCCTGATCCAAAGTAACCGCGTGTCCGCGCAACGCATCCCGATCCTTTATCAGGCCTAGCAGCGCTTCGAAACCCTCGGCACGCCAGCGGTCATACAGCGGCTCAAACCGGTTGAGAATCGTGGCCAGCACGACCGCGCGAGAAAAACTCCGCCCGGTCTCAATCCGCAGCGACGTGGCGCGCTCACGCAACGCTTCCGGCATTTCCGCCTGCGTCAGGTTCACGTTCACGCCGATCCCCGGGATAATGTGGCGGACGCAGTCCGTCTCGGCCTGCATTTCACAGAGGATGCCGCAGACCTTCTTCCCCCTCACGAGGATGTCGTTTGGCCACTTGATCAGCGGGTTGATTTCAGGCGCCATTTCCCCCAGCGCTTCGGCCACCGCCAGCCCCATCACCAGCGGCAAGGACGCGGCCCGGCCCGGCTCGACCGCTGGACGCAGCAGCAGCGAAAAGTAAAGATTGGTGTTCGGCGGCGAAAACCAGACGCGCGTCATGCGGCCGCGTCCGGCGGTCTGTGCGCCTGCGGACACCACCACTCCCTCGTCCGCACCCGCGAGCGCCAACACAGCCACGTCACGGTTAGTCGATCCTGTCTCCACCGCATAGCGGCAGTCTCGTCCAAGACGCCGGGTGGTCAACAACGCAGACACCTCGGTCGCGCAGGGCGTATCGGGCGAAAACACCAGCCGGTACCCGCGCCGCGGGCACGCCTCAATCGCATACCCGCACGCCCTCAGCGTCTCGATCTGCTTCCAGACCGCAGCCCGCGAAACGCCGAGGCGCTCGCACATCGTCCGGCTCGAAACCTCTCTGCCCGCGGCGGCGCGCAACATCACCACAATCTGTCCGGCCGCCGTCACAGATACGGGTTGCTCCGCTTTTCGCGCCCGATCAGGGTCTGCGGCCCATGCCCGCAGATCACGCGCGTGTCGTCGGGCAGCGCCTTCAGCTTCAGCAGCGACGCGGTCAACTCCTCCATGCTCCCGCCTGGCAAATCCGTGCGGCCCACGGAACCTTCAAATAACGTATCGCCCGCGACCAGCAGTTTGTCAGCAGCAAAATAGAGGCACAAACCGCCCGGCGTATGGCCCGGCGTGTGGATGATCTTCGCCGTCAGCCCACCGCACGTAAGCGTATCGCCGTCCTTTTTGTCGGTCACCAAGCTTGCCGGACGCACGGTCGTCCGATACGGCGGCACCACGTTGAGCGACGAAAACGCGAAGCCGACGTCATCCTGATGCATCACGACGGGCACGGGAAACTTCGCGAGAATCTCGCCCAACGCCGAAATATGGTCAAAGTGACAATGCGTTAAAACCACCAGCCCGGCCTTGAGTCCGCGCTTCTCCATAAACCCGAGAATAGCCGCGCCGTCCGCGCCGGGGTCGACCACCCAGGCCTGCTCCGGGTCCTCCCACAGCACGCTGCAATTGGCCTCATACGGCCCGACCGGCATCACTTCATCCTGCATAAACACCCCCGCTTATTGTCCCGCGCGCCGCACGGTCCTGAACCCGCCATAGTCCCCGCGGTCGTTGGGGCCGTCATTCATATTCCGGTACGCGTTCCGCAAGCCGCGGGCATCGGCATCCCAGCTTCCCCCGCGTATACACCGGCTGCACCCCTTGGGTGCCCAGCACCACTCCCAGACGTTTCCGGCCATGTCAAACAACCCGAACCCGTTCGCTGGAAATGAGCCGACCGGACTGGTATAGGGGTAACTCCCGACCTTGTATTTGGGATGGCACCCGCGCGTCGGGCTGGCATCATACTCGTACCCGTCCGAACTGTAGTAGTTCGCTTGAGCGTGAGTCACCGTATCACCCCACGGGAACCGGTTGCCGGAAAGCCCGCCGCGGGCGGCATACTCCCACTCAACAACCGTCGGCAACCGATAGCCTGATGCCGTGAACGAGCAGTCCGGTGCGCCCTCGCCCGTCCGACAAACGACGGCTCCAACGGTGTAGCAGGGAGACTGCCCCTCTTTTTCACTGCGGGCATTGCACCACTTGATGCACTCGTACCAGCTCACGCGCTGCACCGGGTGATCATCCTCTTTGCCCGCGCCCACATCCGCGAGATCCTGATAACCGTTTGTCACAGCCCAGTCACGGACCTCTTTCCACTTGGCCCAAGTCACCTCGGTGGTGTCCATGTGAAACGGTTCGGTCACATTCAACGAATAGGTTCCCAGCTCAGGGTCCGTGCCCGCGTTGATCCCCGCCGGAATCCGCACCATACCTTCACGCACCGTCGTGGGCGCGCTGCTCTCGCCGCCCCCTGAAGGCCGCATACGCTGAACCTGCTTAGGGCTTTCGCGATGGCTCGCCCGCATATTTCCGTTCGTCGCTGGTTGGGCATCGCCGCGAACCGCCCCTGTCAGCAACACCGTCATTCCAACAAAAAATCCACACCTTCTCATCCCGCTACCTCCTCGGCGCGCCTTGTCCAAACGCGCACTTCCATAAAAGTTTCTTTATGCGATGTATTATGTGGCGGGTGTTAAAAAGAGTCAACCCCGTTTTGTGTTCCACGTATCCGGTTTACACGCGGCGCCAATCCAAATTCCAAATTTGCCCTGCACGATGCAGATGTGTTAAAGTGTACACAAAGATTTGGGATAAGGGGGATTCATGGAGACGCTGAGAGCTTACACACTCATGTTGACGATCCGTTTTTTCGAAGAGGCGATCGAACGCCTTTTTCTCGAAGGCCGTGTCATGGGTACGGCCCACACCTGTATCGGGCAGGAGGTTGTCGCCGTCGGCGTGGCTGCCGCGCTTGAAGCCCGCGATGCGATGACCACAACCCACCGCGGGCACGGACACTTCCTCGCACGCGGGGCGGACGCCGGACGCGCCATGGCCGAACTCTTCGGGCGCGAGACCGGCTACTCGCGTGGCCGCGGCGGCAGTCAGATGATGATGGACACCTCCATCGGCTTCTACGGTGCGAACGGGATCACAGGGGGCAGCATCCCCTTCGCCACCGGCCTCGCGCTCGACGCCCAGCTGAAAGGCTCCGGCCGCGTCACGGCTTGTTTCTTCGGCGACGGGGCCTCCAACCAAGGCGTTTTCCACGAGTCCCTCAACATCGCCTCGCTCTGGAAACTTCCCGTCCTCTACATCGTCGAGAACAACGGGTACGCCATGTCCACCTCCACCCAGCGGGGGCTCGCCAACCCACACATCGCCGACCGCGCCGCCGCTTACGGCATCCCCGGAGTCAGCGTCGACGGCAACGATTTCTTCGCGGTGCGCGACGCGGCCGCGGCCCTCGCGGCCGACGCGCGCGACGGCCACGGGCCCGCCCTACTGGAATGCACCACCTACCGGCTCTCCGGCCATTCGCGCGGCGACCCTCGCGTGTACCGAACCCGCGAAGAGGAGGCCGCCGCGTGGCACAATGACCCGATCCTGCGCTTCGAAGCGCAGTTGAAGGCCAACGGCGAACTGAACGATACCTCGATTGCCGCACACCGTCATGAGGCCAAGGCGCACATTGATGCGGCGGTGCACTTCGCCGAAACCTCCCCCCTTCCCTCGCCTGCTTCGCTGAAAGATGACCTTTACGCCTGACATGAGGGCGACCACACAGAGGGCGACCACACAGGGTCGCCCCTACACCAACGAACCCCTATTCCAAACACCATGAGAACCATCACGTTCACCCAAATCATCCGCGAAACACTCGCCGCTGAACTGCGGCGCGACCCGTCGGTCTTTCTGATGGGCGAGGACATCGGCGTCTACGGCGGCGCGTTCGGCGTCACCCGAGGCCTCATCGAAGAGTTTGGGCCAACCCGTATCCGCGACACCCCAATCTCAGAGCAGGCGCTCACCGGCATCGCCATCGGCGCGGCCGTCGCTGGCCAACGCCCGGTGATCGAAATCATGTTTATGGATTTCATCACCCTCGCAGTGGACCAGCTCGTCAACATGGCGGCCAAGCTCCACCCGATCTACGGACAGTCCTGTCCGCTCGTGATCCGCACGCCACCCGGAGGCGGCCGCGGTTACGGCGCGACCCATTCGCAATCGCTCGAACGGCTCTTCGCCTGTGTTCCCGGCATCAAAATCGCCGCGCCCTCCAATGCGACGGACGCTTCGGGGCTGCTCCAGACCGCCATTCGCGATAACAACCCCGTCCTTTTTCTCGAGCATAAGCTGCTCTATCCGCAACGTTTTGAAGTGGACGACGCGCTGCCGCAGCCGATTCCCTTCGGGTTTGCCAAAATCGCACGCGAAGGCGAAGACCTCACGCTGATCGCCTGGTCGCACATGGCCTGGGTCGCGCAACACGCCGCTGCCAAACTTGCGGCCGAAGGCATCGAGGTTGAGGTTATTGACCTCCTCACCCTCAGCCCGCTCGACATTGAAACCATCACCGAATCCGTCAAACGTACAGGGCGCGTGATGATCGTTGAAGAGGGG
>JBBRJN010000108.1:0-8703 GCA_038219365.1 Kiritimatiellia bacterium
GATAGTTCAGATCCATGTCGATCCGCAATCCGCGAATCGCCACCCGGTCACAGTCCAGCAGCCACATGCTCCACCCAGAAGGTTTATAAATCGAAAAACCATCCAGCGTCACATCCTTGCAGCCGACAAAGAAAATGTTCCGTCCGGTGATCAACTGATCGCTATTCCGATTCCAGCGACCGTTAGCGAATGTGTGAAAGAGCTCCGCGTGGCCGTTAATCGTTCCCCTGCCACAGATCGTGACGTTAGTCTGAGCCACCGCGTAAAACATCGCCCGCTTGTTCCGCCGTAAGCTGTATTCGACCCGCCAATACGGCGACGGTTCAAACTCCGGATACTTGAGCGGATCGGGGCCGCCGTCCAGCGACGCCCCCGCCTCGATTTCTAAGCGCGTGTTCGAGCGCGGGTGCAGCGTGTAGGTCATGAACGCGCCGCCCGCCACCCGCACGGTGCCGCCGCCCACCTCCGCACAGGCGTCAATCGCCTTCTGGATCGCCGCGGTGTTGTCCGTCTTACCGTCCGGCACCGCGCCGAACTCGGTGACGCTGAACAACCCGTCTTTTCCCGCGCCCTGCGCGATCGCAACCGTTACCAGCAGATAACCGACCACCTGTTTCATCATAACTCCCCCCTGTCTACACATGTGTTGATCCTGTTTGTACGGTTGAACATGACACCTTTGATTGTCAGAGCGACCTTGTCCCACGACAGTTCATCCTACGAATGCGTGTTTTCATCATGTGCTTTTTATTGAACCCGTGGGCTTATCCATAAAAAAACGGCGCGTGCCTTTTATTTATTCGAAATTGAAGGTAAAGGCAGTTTAAAACCCTCTGCCAAATCCCGCAATCTTCTTTATGCGAACTCAACCCTTTTTTTTGCGAACTGAATCGTGCAGGTGAAAGAGGCCGGACCAGCAATTCCAAATATGGCTAAGAAACGCCTCACGGCGCCACTACAAACAGAAGAAAGCCCGGTGTTTCTATTTGTGGACCCGTGAGGGACTTCCCACAGCGTGCGTCCTGCCAAAATCAGAATTGCGGGAGGCCGACTGTCACCGGTTTACATCCGGCGGGCGACGCTCTATACTGACCCCATGGCGAAAGTAAATAAGCTGTCGAAGAAGACTACGCGGCAGCGTATCCCGCAGGTCGCCCTCCTGCTTGAGTCGTCGCACGAGACGTCGCGCGGCATGTTGCGCGGCATCCTCGACTACGTGCGCCTATACGGGCCGTGGGCGCTGCACACCGTCGCGGGAGGTGCGAGCGACCAGAAGTTGCCCGACCTCAAGGCTTGGCGCGGGTCAGGCGTCATCGCCCGCATTCCGAACTCACGCGCCGCCGACGACATCGTGGCTGCCCATCTTCCGACCGTCGTCATCGACCCCTCTGACGAGTACCTTGCGCCGGACCACCCTCTGGCTCGCTTTTGCCATGTACAATGCAACTCCGCCGCCGTGGCCGACCGTGCGTCCGACTTTTATCTTGGCAACGGGTTCACGAACTTCGCCTTCGTCGGCGAACCGACCGGCATGAATTGGTCGCGTTGGCGCCAAGAGGCCTTCCTTCGCCGCATCGGCGAAGCGGGCCGTTCCTGTGCCGTCTACCCTCAGCCATCGCTCAAGGAAAGCGAGTGGGCGGTTGAGCGCAAGCGTATGTGCCGCTGGCTCAAGGGTCTGCCCAAACCTGTAGCCATCCTCGCGGCCAACGACGCACGCGGACGGCAGGTACTGAATGCCTGCCTCACCGCCGACATCCCCGTACCTTACGAGGCCGCTGTGCTGGGTGTGAACAATGACACGCTGATCTGCGAAACCAGTCTGCCGCCCCTTTCCAGCATCGCGGTCGACATGGAGTGCGCGGGCTATGCCGCCGCTGAACTCCTTGATCAGCTCATGCGGCATACGTTGCGTGCGCGGCAGACTGTCACCTATGAACCTGCGGGGGTGGTGCCGCGCGCCTCAACTGAGCTGCTGCATGTGACCGACAGGCTCGTCATCCGGGCGCTGGAATTTATCCGTATCAACGCGGGGCTGAACATCCGCGTCTCAGACGTGGCAGACCACCTCGGCGTCACGCGGCGCTGGGTTGAAAAACGTTTCGAGCTGACACTGAGCCGCTCGGTGCTGGACGAGATCCAGCGCGTACGCATGGACACCCTCCGGGCGCTGGTCAGCCAGACCGATCAGCCCTTCACAAAAATCGCCAGTCGCTGCGGGTTTACAAGTGCCAACCATCTGGGCATCATTTTTAAAGCGCACTCCGGCATGACCATGAGCGAATTTCGGTGCCAATACGCCCAGTAATGCGGCCTCATTTTTCCAAGCGAACTATTCGACTAGGATATCTGTAAAATCGATTTCGAAAACGATATTGGCTGGGCAACGCATACCTGAATCATATTACGGGATCTATAAAACAATGGCTCTTCATATCCGGCTTCATCCGACCGCATGCGCTGGCCTGTCGCTCGCGCTGGCTTGCGCTTCGCTTCACGCACGTGACCTGGAAGAGCGCACCCGCAACACGGTGCTCAACATGCACGTCGATGCGCACTGGCTGAACGGCCGGCCCCACTTCTGGTACCGCTGTCAAACCGCCACCAACCGGTTCGCGTTTGTTCGGGTCGATGCCGCATCCGCGGCCCGGCGCCCGGCCTTTGATCACGCCCGCCTCGCAAGCGCTTGGCAACGGGCGCTCGGCAAACCGCTCGACCACGAAGCGCTGCCGATCGACTCCCTCCGCTTTTCGGACGATGACCGCACCCTGCTGTTCGAAAGCGCAGGCGAGGCCTGGGAATGCGCACTGGCCACCTATACCGTCAAGCGCAGCGCGCAACACGCGATCGCGACGCTGGAACGTGACCCGCACCCGAGCCGTAAAACCGGAGCGGCGGTCTCGGTGACGTTCATCAACCGCACGGGCGGAGAGATCGAACTCTGGTGGCACGACACAACCGGCAAGCGCCACTCTTATGGCCGCATAGCAGACGGAAAGGAATTCCGTCAGAACACTTTTGAAGGCCATGTGTGGCAGGCCACCCGGAAGGATGGCTCGAACCTCGGCGTGGTCGAGGCCTTCACCGCAGCAACCACCGTTGTATTCGACGGGACCTTGCCACCCGCACCACCGCCGCCGCCGGATGTGAACGTGTCGCCCGACCGGCAGTGGCAGGCACTGGTCAAGGAACACAATCTCTGGCTGAAGCCGACGGGCGGCGGGGAACCGTTCGCTCTGAGCGCGGACGGAACCGCGGAGGACGCTTACCGACTTCCCGCATTCTGGGCACCCGACTCCTCGCGGTTGGTCGCACTGAAGACCCTCGCGGGCGAGCATCGTGTGGTGACCCTCGTGGAATCCTCGCCCGCCGACCAAGTCCAGCCCAAGGTCCACACAATCGACTACCTCAAGCCCGGCGACCGCATCCCGCACCCCCGCCCGTGCCTTTTCGATGTAGCCGCACGACGTCCGATCACCCTCGCCGAGGACCTCTTCCCCAACCCGTGGAGCATCACGGACGTGCGCTGGGTGGCCGACAGCCAATCCTTTACCTTCGCCTACAACGAGCGCGGCCACCAGGTATTGCGCGTGATCGCGGTTGATCGCGCCGGTACACCGCGGGCGGTGGTGGAAGAGCGCGCCGCAACGTTCATCGATTATACCGGCAAATACTATTGCCACTTCCGCGAAGGTAAGCGGGAACTCCTCTGGATGTCGGAGCGCGACGGCTGGAACCACCTCTACCGTTACGACACCGCGACCGGACGCGTGCTGAACCAAGTCACGAAAGGCCCTTGGGTTGTGCGCGGCGTTGAACGGGTGGACGATGCGAGCGGCCGCATCTGGTTCACCCTCAGCGGGCTGAATCTTGGAGAAAACCCCTATTTCATCCACCACGCGCGCATCAATTTCGACGGC
Organism: Kiritimatiellia bacterium; assembly: GCA_038219365.1. Taxonomy (GTDB): domain Bacteria; phylum Verrucomicrobiota; class Kiritimatiellia; order RFP12; family UBA1067; genus JAHFSX01. The sequence goes on from JBBRJN010000108.1 coordinate 3,918, forward strand.
ACAGGGCTGACTTTTCTGACTGCGGGCAACGGCACACACGAGGTGGCTTGGTCGCCCGACCGCTGTTATCTGATCGACACCTGGTCGCGCGTCGACGCGCCGCCCGCCAGCGTGCTGCGCGACGGCGAGAGCGGTCGCGAAATTCTCCTGCTGGAACGCGCCGACGCCACCGCGCTGCTCGCCACGGGGTGGAGGTTACCCGAGCCGTTCACCGCCAAAGGGCGCGATGGCAAAACCGACATTTGCGGCGTGCTCTGGAGGCCCTCTTCCTTCTCGCCCGACAAACGCTACCCGGTCATCGAAAATATCTATGCCGGACCCCACAGTTCGTTCGTACCCCGGGCATTCGCGAGTTTTTACGGACAGCAACGTCTGGCCGAGTCGGGGTTCATCGTGGTGATGATCGACGGCATGGGCACCTCGCACCGTTCCAAAGCATTCCACGACGTGTGCTGGAAGAACCTCGGCGACGCGGGGTTTCCCGATCGCATCGCGTGGTTGCGCTCAGCCGCCGCGACGCGCCCGTGGATGGATCTGGCGCGTGTGGGCATCTACGGCGGCTCGGCCGGCGGCCAGAGCGCCTTGCGCGGCTTGCTGATGTACCCCGACTTTTACAAGGTGGGCGTCGCGGACTGTGGCTGCCACGACAACCGCATGGACAAGATCTGGTGGAACGAACTGTGGATGGGGTGGCCCGTCGGGCCACACTACGCCGAGCAGTCGAACGTGACCCAGGCCCACCGGCTCCAAGGCAAGCTGATGCTGATCGTCGGGGAGCTCGACAACAATGTCGACCCGTCATCCACCCTGCAGGTGGCCAACGCGCTGATCAAGGCCGACAAGGATTTCGACCTGGTGCTCATCCCCGGCACCGGCCATGGAGCTGCCGACACACCGTATGGCAGCCGACGCCGTGCGGACTTTTTCGTGCGCCATTTACTGGATGAACGCACCCGCCTTCGCTGATGATCCAACCGTTCGGATGATCCGACCGTTCAACATTCCGTATTCCTTAACACCCGCAGGCGTGGTAACATTAAGCACTTTAAGACGAAGGAGACTAGCCATGTGGAACTATAGCGAAAAAGTGATGGATCATTTTCGTAACCCCCGTAACGTCGGCAAGATCGAAAAACCTGACGGCACGGGCACCGTGGGTTCGCTCGCGTGCGGTGACGCCCTCACGCTTATGTTCGCGCTCGACGCGAACAAGCGCATTGTGGATGTGAAATTCCAGACCTTCGGCTGCGCCAGCGCCATCGCCTCCTCTTCGGCGCTCACTGAGATGATCGTCGGCAAAACAATCGAAGAAGCCGAGAAGATCACCAACAAGGATATCGCCAACTTCCTCGGCGGCCTGCCAGACCAGAAAATGCACTGTTCGGTCATGGGCCGCGAGGCGCTCGAAGCCGCCATCCACAACTACCGTACCGGTGAAACCATGATTAAAAACCTTGAAGACCATATCGTCTGCACCTGTTTTGGCGTCTCCGAAAACGAGATCCGCCGCGTGGTCACCGAGAACAGCCTCACAACCGTTGAGGAGGTCACCGACTTCTGCAAGGCTGGCGGCGGTTGCGGCATGTGCCAAGATGATATTCAGAAGATCATTGACTCCATTCGCGACGCGAAGACCCCGCAGGTGCCTGCCACCGCAGATAAGCCGCCGAAAAAGATGTCTAATCTTCAAAAGATCAAGCTCATCGAGGAGGTCATCAACCGCGAAATCCGTCCGCAGCTCAAGAAGGACGGCGGCGATATTGAACTGCTCGACATCGTGGGCGACCGCGTGGTCATTGCTTTCCGCGGCATGTGCGCGGGCTGCCACTCCGCCTCCTTCACCCGCCAGGATTTCATCGAAGCAAAACTCCACGAGTTCGTTGACCCCGCCATCACCGTGGTTGAAGAGGGAGAGTAGCCTTTATGAGCACCATCTATTTCGACAATAACGCCACCACCTGCGTGGCCCCCGAAGTGCGCGATGTCATGATGCCGTTCTTCAACGACCTCTACGGCAACCCCTCCAGCATGCATGTCTTCGGCGGCCAGGTCGCGAAGCATGTCAAAGAGGCGCGCGAGAAGATCGCCGCCTTCATCAACGCCGAACCCTCCGAGATCATCTTCACGAGCTGCGGCACCGAGAGCGATAACATGGCGATCCACGGCTCGGCGGAGCTGCTCGGCCCGCAAGCCAAGGTGATCACGTCGCGCGTGGAGCACCCCGCCGTGCTCGGCCCCTGCCGCCGGCTCAAGGATATGGGCTTCCGCGAAAGCGAGATCGCCGTAGACGGTGCGGGACAGCTCGACCTCGACGCTTTCCGCGAAGCGCTCAAAGGACACGGCCCCTCGATCGTCAGCATCATGTGGGCGAACAACGAGACTGGTGTGGTTTTTCCCATGGAGAAGATCGTCGAGATCGCCAAAGAGGCCGGTGCCGTGATCCACTCCGATGCCGTACAGGTTGCCGGCAAACTCCCGATTGACGTCAAAAAGTTGCCGGTGGACATGCTTTCGATTTCCGGCCACAAGCTGCACGCGCCCAAAGGCATTGGCATCTTCTTCCTGCGCCGCGGCACGCGCCTCAAGACCTTCATGCTCGGAGGCCATCAGGAAAACGGACGCCGCGGCGGCACCGAGAACGTTCCTTACATCGTCGGCCTCGGCAAGGCGGTGGAGCTGGCCGCCGCGAACATGGCGGACGAGCGCCGCCATCTGACGCGCCTGCGCGACAAACTCGAAGCCGGGCTGCTGGCCACCTGCCCAGATGCGAGCGTCAACGGTGACCGCGTCAACCGCCTGCCCAACACCACCAACCTGAGCTTCGAGTACATCGAGGGCGAGGCGATCCTCTATCACATGAGCGACCTCGGCATCTGTGCCTCCACCGGTTCCGCCTGTGCGGCCGGCTCACTCGAGCCCTCGCATGTGATCCGTGCCATGGGCGTGCCCTTCACGGCAGTCCATGGCTCGGTGCGCTTCTCCCTCAGCCGCTACAACACCGAGGCCGAGGTGGACTACGTGCTCGAGCACATGCCCAAAATCGTACGTAAACTCCGCGACCTCTCGCCTTTCGGCAAGGGTGATACCCTGCCGGTGAACCTCTGAGTGAGATGAGGAGAAGTTGGTGCCTTACAAACCAACAACCACACAAAGAAACAAGTTGTTTGAGGGAATACAGAAGTCAGAGTTCAGAAGGGGGATTCCGACGGAAACGGTTGTTTTTAGCCAGGATTAACAGGATTTGCAGGATTGCGGCGGCGAAAGGAGAAGTGAGAAGTGAGTAGTGGAAGATGCGGGAGCATCTGCAAGGCGTCGCGCATGAAAGGCGAGCCGTCACGCCGCGTCTGGTAGGGATGTTTCCCCGAAACGTCCGCTGGGCCATGCAGCTACGCATGTGCGGTTCCACATGCAGCGCACCGAAGGTAGCGGTGAGACCGGCGGACGGCTCGGGGAGCCTTCCCTACCGGACGCGGCTAAACACGCCGGGAACACGCGCCGTTACCGAATGAGTAGGTGCGATTCACCTTTTTTGAAAGCACAGTCGAAGGAATCAAATCAATCGATTTCCTTCTGAATTCTAAATTCCGTAATTGCGGGCTCCTCCCGCGTTGTATTGACTACTAGCGTTCTTGAGCACTCCCAAACTGACCATTCCCTATGAATTCGTTCTCTTCAACTCCTCACTCCTCACTCCGCACTCCGCACTCTCTCTCGGCCTGCCGCCTCTGCCCGCGCGCCTGCGGGGTGGATCGTCTCGCCGGTCAGACCGGTTATTGCGGGGCCGGCTGGCTGCCGCGCGTGTTCCGTCACGGGCCGCACTTCGGTGAAGAGCCGCCCGTCAGCGGGACCCGCGGCTCGGGTACGGTCTTCTTCTCTCACTGTACCCTGCGCTGCGTCTACTGCCAGAATCACCCGTGGAGCCAGGCGGGCCAGGGAGACGACCTCTCCATCGACACGCTACGCGACATCTTCCGCGGCGTGGCCGAGAAGGGCTGCCACAATTGGAACCTCGTCTCCCCGACCCCTTGGCTGCCTCAGATCCGCGAGGCGGTCGAACCGTTAATTCGCGCTGGAATCTCCCTCCCGTTTGTGTATAATACATCCGGTTTCGAAGCAACGGAGACGTTGGAAGCGTTCACCGACTTGGCTGATATCGCGCTGATTGATCTGCGTTACGCCACGCCCGAGTCCGCATTCGCAGGGTCCGATGCTCGGTCGTATGTTGAAGCGTCGCGGCGAGCGTTCCTCTGGTTCTGGAATCGTCTGGGGCCTTTGGAGACCGATGTTGACGGTATTGCAAGGCGGGGTGTGATCTGCCGCTTGCTGGCATTGCCGGGCCGGGTGACCGAAGCGGTCGCAAACCTCGAATGGCTTGCGAAGCATGTCGGCAACGGCGTGCATATCAGCGTCATGTCACAGTATACGCCGGTGCACCGTGCGATGCAGATGACGGGGTGGGATCGCACCGTGTGCGAAGAGGAGTATGCACTCCTGACCGAGGCCGCCGAAGACCTCGGGTTCGAGAACGGCTGGATTCAGGAATTTGAAGGCGACGCGCCCGCCGACCTGTTGGGGCAGACCATGCCTGCAGGAGAAGGCGCCGTGGGAACGGTTCGCACCGTGCCTGCGACAAGCAGTGTAGAGTGAAACATGCCGTACCGAGGGTGCGGCTGAAAGGTAGACGATGAGCGGTCATAGTAAATGGGCAACCATCAAGCACAAGAAGGGCGCGGCAGATGCCAAGCGCGGAAAAATCTTCTCGAAAATCGCCAAGGAAATGACCATC
>JBBRJN010000109.1:0-8655 GCA_038219365.1 Kiritimatiellia bacterium
CAAGGGTCAGTCCATCCCGGTTCGTGACATCGAGACCGCACGCATGAGGATGTGTGACTGGCAGGAAAGGCAAGGGCCATGAGAAAAACCAATTTCGATCTCTATCTCGAAAAACAAATCAGCCGCATCGAATCGCCAGCCTATGAGGGGCACTCTTTGAGCATGTTACGTCGTGTCGCTCGTGCACTGAACGCCGAAGTCAGCGTTCGCATCGAGCCGGTCGGAAAGCCAGCGCTGATAGCTGAAATGCGTGAAAAATACGGGAGTCGGGAATGACCGGGGTGCTCTCGGGATCGCAAAGTTTCCGATCCAATCAAGCTGATACAGTAGGCCGGCAGTAAAACAACAATGCACGAACTCTCCATAGCACAAGCGTTGGTTGAACAGGTCGAGCTGGCCGCCAAGAAAGAGCAGGCGACACGCGTTGAGCGGGTTGTGATTGTCGTGGGTGCGCTCTCCGGTGCGGACCCTGAGGCGTTGCGCGGGGCGTTTCCGCTGGTGGCCGAAGGGACGGTGGCCGAGGGTGCCGAGTTGGTCGTTGAGACGGTGGCGGCACGCGTGAAGTGCCGCCCGTGCGGTCATGAATCGACGGCCGGGGATTATTTCATCGGATGCGCGAAATGCGGGTCAAGGGATGTTGAGCTGGTGTCAGGACGCGAGTTGAACATTAAATCAATTGAAGTTGTCATCGACGAAAGGTAGGTCGGCTATGTGTAAAGATTGCGGTTGCGGTGGTGATCCCCATGTCCATTTCCATAATGGGGTTGCGCACTCCCACGGGCATGACCATGCGCACCCTCACACGCACCCTCATGAGCATCCTCATGGCGATGCGGCGGTTTCGCCTGTCACGTCCGAAACGCGGACAGTGGAAATTCAGCAGAAGATCCTTTCGCGGAATGATGAGCAGGCCGAGCGAAACCGCGCCTGGTTAAAAGAGCGCGGCGTCGTGGCGGTCAACCTGATCTCTTCGCCGGGAACGGGCAAGACCTATTTGCTCGAACGCACGCTGGAGGGGTTACGCGGCAAGGTGTCCTGCGCCGTCATTACGGGTGACCAGCGCACCGATAACGATGCCCGCCGGCTGCAAGGCAAGGGCGCGGAGGTGCGGCAGATCGAGACGATCAACTCCTGCCACCTCGATGCGGAGCAGGTGGGGCGCCTGTTGCCGGAGATCGCGGATCACGGCGTCAAGCTGCTCTTTATCGAGAACGTCGGCAACCTCGTGTGCCCATCGGCGTTTGACCTTGGAGAAAATTTCAAGATCGCGCTGCTCTCGACGACCGAGGGTGAAGACAAGCCTGTGAAATATCCGACCCTTTTCTCGAATGCGCCTGTGGCGGTGCTGACCAAAATGGATCTTGTGCCGCATCTCGACTGGAACGCGGCCGCCTGCCGCGCGGCCCTGCGCCAGGTGCGTCCCGGCGTGTTCATCTTCGAACTCAGCGCCAAGACCGGCCTCGGCATGGAGGCGTGGCTGGATTATCTGATTAAGCTGACTGAATAACGGGCTACAAACGGGCGTGCACAAGCTTTCTTGTGTTCGTAGTGACGCCGTGAGGCGTTTCCGGCCATGATTAAAAATGCTGGTCAACACCCGCGTGGACTTTTCGGTTCAGCGCTGTTATTCTGTTTCCCGTTCAGTTTTTTTATTCATTGTCGGTTTCCCGTCTTGGTTCACATGGGGCTGAGTGCCCCCGGCTACGCGAGTAGTCGCTAAAGGTGACGCATCTGCGTCAGAAGAGGAACAGCATGTCGCGTACGGATTTGTCGGTTGAAATGGCGGAAGAGATTCGCAAACGGGTGTTCGTTGAGGTGGGCTTCATGAAGATCACCCAGGTGGTGCGGCGGGGTGGCGGCACGTTTCGCGTCAGCTTACGCCCGGTGTCGATCAAAGGCGAAAAGTTGTTTCAGGGCGAGATGACCGAAGAGGGGCAGACGACGGTCAAGAACTTTGATTTGGATGCCGCGAGAAAAGGGCTGGAAGATATGTTAGAGCAGACCGGCCCGCGTGAACTGCACCTGATCACGGCCACGGGCGACCTGCATGTGCGGGTGACCAAGAAGGGCAAAGCCCTTGAATCGCGCAGCGCTAAAATGGAACGGGTGGTCGAAGAGGCCCCTGCGCATGACCGCGTCAAACACCAGCCGCTGACTTCGTTCGACTCCGTCGCGCTGTTGAAGGCGATTGAGATTGCGGATGCGGACGGACGCATCAAACCCTCGATGCGCGGCAAGTACGATCAGGTGAATGAATTTCTGAAGGTTGTCGACTCGGTGATCACCGAGAAGCCGGAAAAGACGCTGAACATTGTGGACTGCGGTTGCGGAAGTGCCTACCTGACGTTTGCGGTGTTCTTTTATCTGACATATGCGCGTGAGTTTGACGTGCGCGTGTGCGGTATCGACCTCAAAGCCGATGTGATCGCCAAGGCGCGCCGGATGGCGCAGAACCTGGACGTGGGCAATCGCGTGACCTTTATCGAGGGTGACATTGCGACCAGCGAACCGGGCTTCGAGCCGGACATGATGCTGAGCCTGCACGCGTGTGACACGGCCACGGACGAGGCGTTGGCGCGCGGCATCGAGTGGAAGTGCCGCTACCTCCTCTGCGTACCGTGTTGTCAGCACGAGTTGCACAAGACCCTGAAAGAGGGGGGGGCGATGCAGGCGATCATGCGGCACGGCATCCTGCGTGAACGGCTTGCGGACTTGCTGACCGACACCTTTCGCGCGCAGATCTTGCGGGTGCTGGGTTTCCGCGTGACGGTGATGGAGTACGTTTCTGCTGAGGCTACCGCCCGCAATATTCTGCTGAAGGCCGAGTTCTGCGTGAAGCCGGGGCAGGCACCTGCGATCAGCGAATACCTTGAGTTGCGCGATTTCTGGAAAGTCACGCCATGGTTCGAGACGCGCATGGCTCGGCTGATGAACAAATACCTCTCTCGCTATTAGGATTTAGGAGTTGAACGCGCGGCACCCCGCGAAAACAAAGCGCTGTGTTGAGCTTGGCCCCTTCACTGGCTTGGGCTTGATGCAGGAAAACTCGTGATCTCCGTGTAAGGACACGAAATCGTACGCTCAGGGGCGTTTGACGCCGAGTTTTTTCATGCGTGAATAGAGGGTTCCGGGGTCTAACTGAAGAATTTCGGCGGCACCGCCCGGCCCCTTGATTTTCCAACCTGTTGACCCGCACACGCATAGGATGTGGGCCCGTTCGCAGGCCTCAAGCGTGGCAAACTCCTGAGCAGCGTTTTCGGGTGTGCGTGTGAAGCTGGAACACTGAGTGTTGGACAGGTTTTGCACGCTGCTCTTCAAGTGGATGGCGTCCAGACTCAGCGTGGTGCCGGGGGAAAGGATAATGGCGCGTTCGAGCACGTTTTCCAACTCGCGGACGTTGCCCGGCCACGAGTAGGCGCTTAGGTGTTCCATGACGGCATCGGGGATATCGTCGATCTTCCGCCCGAGCTTTCGCGCTTTGCGGGCCGTGAAATAAGCGGCTAGCAGAGGAATGTCCTCCGGACGTTCGCGGAGCGGCGGCAGATGGATCGGAAAAACAACGAGGCGATGATAAAGGTCGCTTCGGAAACGTCCCTCGCGCACGGCCTTCTCCAAATCACAGTTACTGGCTGCGATCACCCGGACATTGGCGCGCAGCGGCTCATTGCCGCCAACGCGCATAAACTCGCCGGACTGGAGCACGCGCAACATTTTGGCCTGCGTTTCCAGCGGCAGTTCGCTCACTTCGTCAAGAAAGAGCGTGCCGCGATCAGCTTGCTCGAACCTTCCGATGCGTCGCGCCAGAGCACCGGTAAAGGCACCCCGCTCGTGTCCGAACAGTTCGCTTTCGACGAGGGACGAGGGGAGGGCCGCGCAATTGATGGCCACGAACAGCCGGTTGTTACGTGCGCTGCGCTGATGGATCGCGCAGGCGACCAATTCCTTGCCTGTGCCGGTTTCGCCGCTGATCAGTACGGTGGACGAGGTGGCGGACACCAGCTCCACTTGTTCCAACACGCGGGTGAGTGCCGCGCTATGCCCCACGATATCTACGCGTCCGCCACTCAGGTTGACTTCTTCGCGCAGGAACACGTTCTCTTTCTGCAACTGCGCTTTGAGACAGCCGAGTTCGAAGACCGTCTGCCGCAAGGTCTCTTCCACCAATTTTTGCTGGGTGATATCGATGGTATCGGTCAGCCAGCGCACATATTTATCGTCTGTTTTTTTGATCGCACAGGCGCGAGACTTTAGCCAGCACCACCCGCCGTGTCCGTCTGCAAGGCGGTAGATGGTTTGAAACGACTCGCCCGTTAGCAGCGAATGTTTGACACTTTGCCGATAGGTCTCGATGTCGTCGGGATGCATCCCTCCGATAACCCGTTCCACGCTCGTAAACATACCGTCCTGGGCGACACCCAATTTTTCCTCGGGCGATATGTCGCCAAAGTAACTCAGCTCAACGCCGGTCGGCGTCACAACGGCCTCTCCAAGCAGGGAATATGTGTTGGCCGCCATTTTCCAGAGTGTGTCACGGTCTGACTTCAGGTCCTCGGGCCAGGTTCCCAACCCGCTTGGGGCCTGGCGCAGCGTTCCCGCAGCGGCCTCGTGTGAAACAGCCAGCCTTGATTCATCCGCCGCTTTCACCTCTACAAATACAGTTTGCATCCGTGTGACCCTCTGTTTAAGCCCTTAATCGGTTGATATTTAAACCCGGAACGGGTGGAATGTCAACCCTTCAGCCGATGTGAATTTAAAAACATAGAGCGCACTGCGAAAACGAGGCGATTATTGAGCTTTTCACCGCTTTTTACACCTTTTAGTCGCATTCGGTACACTTGGTATAGGAAAAGCTATATAACAATGATTATGATCCGGATTACCACACAGGAGGGCGACAAGCAGGTGCTTGTAACCATCGACGGTTGCATGGAAGACAGTGACCTCGAACAGGTTCAAGCGTGCCGGATGGCGGCGGCGGGTGCCGTACATCTGAATCTGGGTGGGCTTGAGATTTGTACGCCCGCAGGCATCCACGAGTTTCAAACGTGGCTAACGCACGGTGCGAAGCTGAAAGGCTCCACGCCTTATCAGCGCATGCTCTTGGGTGTCGGGCGTCAGTCAAGTTAATGGTTTTTGAATGTTACGGTGAACCGCACAGCTACAAAAGGAATACGTCATGTTAAAGAAGGAACGTTTAGTTTTAACCCTGCTCTGTGTCGTAACATACACGGGGCACCTCATGGGCGAAGAGGGGGGGACGGGGCATTACATGCCTGGAGCCACCGCCTCCTTCATCGACACGATGCCCTATGACCCCGGCTTCGCCTATGTGAACCAGTTCCTCTACTACGGGGGTGATGCCGGAGGCAGCCGCACCCTTCCTCTGGGCTTGAATTTGGCGGCTGACGTAAAGGCCACATCCTTCGCTGACACGCATGTGCTGCTCTACCAAAGCCCGTGGGAACTGCTGGGCGGTCGCTATGGGGCCGCGCTCGGCATTCCCCTGGTGTGGCTCGATCTGGACGTTTCCGGAACGCTGACGCGAAATCCGCGGCGTCCAGGAAAGATTATACCCATTATACTGCCGACTGAGAAATCGAAGAAAGTGTCCGACAGGGCCGAGGGATTGGGGGACATCTATGCGGCCCCCTTCATGCTCGCGTGGAAGAAGGGCGACTTCAAGTACGATGCCCGTTTCGGCGTGTACGCTCCAACAGGCAAATATGACGAGAACGACCTTGCCAACCTCGGCAAGAACTTCTGGACCTTCGAGCCCGCCGTATCGCTCAGCTACTTCGGCAGCAAAAACGGCATCGAGGTCACCACCTTCGCAGGCGTCGACTTCAACACCGAAAATCAAGACACCGACTACCAGACGGGCGAGGAGGCCCATCTCGACCTCACCGTGGCCCAGCACCTGCCCCTTGGCAAGGGCTTTATCGGTCTCGGCGCCAATGGCTTCTATTACGACCAGATCACCGGCGACAGCGGCTCCGGCGCCGCGCTGGGGGACTTCGAGGGAAAGACCTTGGGTGTGGGGCCGGTGCTCTCCTACATCGCCAAGATCGGCAAAACCGACGTGGTGTTCGAGGCGAAATGGCTGCCGGAACTGGAAACGGAGAACCGCCTCGAGGGTGACATCGTCTGGGTCAAGGTTGCTGTGCTGTTCTAACGGCGCCACCCCTAGGGCCATCCGTGTTGCGGCTTCCCGGTCACGGCAAGCGATCTGCGATTTTCAGCAATCAAACAAAAGAGTAAAAATAAAACCAAAGGAAAAAACCATGACGACAAGGGCAAGGACAGGTTTTGCCGTACTCGCAACGTGCGCACTGATGATCGGCTGCATCTCGAAAAAAGAGATCGAGAAAGGCAAAGTGGATGTGAAAAGGCCGGTCAACTGTGCCACCGCGCAGCAGGATATCAGAACACTCGAAAGCGAAAAGGCTCGTGTGGATCAGCAAGTCATCGCGGGCGTAACCTCGATCATCCCGATCGGCGCGGTGCTGCATGTATTGCAGTTGGAAGAGCGCGATGATCTTGAAGTCGGTTGCGGAGAATACAACCTAATGATCGACAAAAAAATCGCCGAGATTAAGAAAGAATGCAGCATCCGGTAACGATATGAGATGCGCGGGCCGTTCCGGAAAGACCGGCCCGCGGCTCCAGTTCTGAAACGACACGCAAACGAAAGAATCAGGAAAAAAATGGAACGAAATTATTCCAGCACACTGCTGGCGCTGGCCGGTGCGGCTACACTGCTCTCCGGTTGCGCGTCCAGTAAAGAGGCCACCTCAAAAGCCGAAAAGACCCCGCTACCCCTTACGGAAACCGAAGCCATCGCCGAGGAGGGTTTCATTTACGGCTTACCGCTGGTGATGAACTACGCGATCATGAACGAGTACGCGGTCGATCCGAAGTCGGGCCAGTTCAAGGCGCCGTTCAACCAGATCAAGAATGAACCCCGCGTCTTCACCTACAAGGACACTGCGGTCGTCACAGCCAACAGCGACACGCCGTATTCCCTGGCGTGGCTGGATCTGCGTGCCGAACCCATGGTGATCACGATCCCGGCCGTAAAAGATCGTTACTACTCAGTGATGCTGAATGACGGCCACACCTACAACTATGGTTACATGGGTAGCCGTGCCACCGGCGGCAAGGCAGGCAGCTACATGGTCGTCGGACCTGACTGGAAGGGCGAGAAGCCGGCCGGTATCGCCGAAATATTCCACTCGCTAACACCCTTCAGCCTGGCTGCTTTCCGCACCCAGTTGATGGACCCCGCTGACATGCCAAATGTGGTGAAAATCCAGTCCCAGTACAAGGTTCAGCCGCTGTCGGCATTTCTGGGCCAACCAGCACCGGCTGCGGTTGTGTATCCCGGCTTCCTGTCGGCCACTACCGCCGGCATCAAGGCGAACTTCTGGACCTATCTCGGTGCCGCACTTCAGTACGTTCCCGAAGCCGACGACGATAAGGAGATCCGCGCCAAACTGGCATCCATCGGAATCGGTCCCGGCAAGACCTTCGACCTGAAGACGCTGTCGCCTGAGCGCCAGAAGGCCATCGTCGCGGCGATGAAAGCCGGTGACACGAAGGTGGACACTTATCTGGCCTCCGGCTTGACAGATGTCAATGGCTGGCAGCTCGGCTCGTTGCCGGGGGACCGGGCGCACTACAACGGCGACTGGCTCATGCGTGCCGGTGCCGCCAAGGCGGGTATCTACGGCAACGATGCCGCCGAGGCCGTTTACCTGTTCGGACGTGTGGATGCACAGGGTCGGATCATCGATACCAACAAGCACAACTACACGCTCACCTTCGCCAAAGGACAGATGCCGCCGGTGAACGCGTTCTGGTCGGTGACCATGTACGACGGCAAGAGCCAGTTGATGATAAAAAACCCGATTGATCGCTATCTGGTCAATACGGCGATGGTCTCAGACATGAAGAAAAACGCGGACGGTTCTGTGACCATTTACATTCAGAAGGATTCACCGGGTGCGGATAAGGAAGCCAACTGGCTGCCAGCACCGGATGACGCGGCCTATCTGGTCATGCGCCTGTACTGGCCGAAACCGGCCACCGAGGTGCTGTCGGTCCTTCCGGTAGGCAAAGGCACCTGGGCACCTCCTGGTATTGTGCCGGTGAACGAATCTAAATAACAAAAGGATACGACTACAATGAAATCGCTCAACTCACGCACACTCCCGCTCGTCGCCATTGGGTTCACCCTGTTGATCGCACAAGCGGAAGTCTCCAAAGAAACCCTGGCGGCGATCTCGATTCCAGACAAGGTCGAGACCGCGATCGGGACTCTGAATTTCTTTGACGGGGTGCCCACCGACGCGACCATCGACAAGCTTTACGACAACCTCGACCGCTCGCGCGCGGTCCAGGCGTATCTTGACAACTCGGGTGCCGCATCGGTGTATGGGATGCGCATAGGCAACATCGGCATCGGCGCGCCGTTGAACACCGTCACCATCACCGAGCAACTGCTCAAGTCGGAATCCATTTATCTGACCGGCAACACGTCCACCTTGTACGCGCTTACGTATCTCGATGTGCAGGCTGACACTCCGCTGGTGGTCGAACTGCAGCCCGGCATGCTCGGGTTTCTAGACGATGCCTGGTTCCGCTTTGTTGAGAATA
>JBBRJN010000110.1:0-8624 GCA_038219365.1 Kiritimatiellia bacterium
GGCATAGGATACTCCTGTTTTGCCGAAAGGTAGTCCCTTACGCCTTTGATCGTCAAGCGTATAAATGCCGCTTGCCGCTTGCCCGGACCGGCGGACGGCTCGGGGAGCCATCCCTACCGGACGCGGCCACACACGCCGGGAACACGGCCGCCGCATGAAAGGCGCGGCACCGGAGCCACTGGGACGTTTCCCCGAAACGTCCGCCGGTCCCCGCGGCAGTCGCACCTGCTTCATCCGCTTGCCCGGACCGGCGGACGGCTCGGGGAGCCATCCCTACCGGACGCGGCCACACACGCCGGGAACACGATATAAAATCGCGTCGCTTCAAGAACGAGAATTCGTTTAAGGTTGACACAAATGGGGTTCGGCGAATACGCTTGCACCCTCTTTAAATCATGAGAAAGGATAGGCAATGAAGCAGATGTTTTTTGCAGCAGTGGCAGCGATGGGTGCGGCGATGGCCTTCGGTGCGGACGGGCAGGCGTTGAATACGTTGACCGCGCAGGAGAAGAGCGAGGGGTGGCGGCTGTTGTGGAACGGCACCTGTTCCGAAGGCTGGCGGAGCCTCGGAAACGAGACGTTTCCCGCGAAGGGCTGGGCCATGGCTGACGGTGTGCTGACCGTGCAGCCGAAGAACCCCAAGGGTACGGGTGGCGACATCATTACGAAAGAGGTCTTCACTAATTTTATCCTGAAGGCTGAGTTCCGATTGACGCCTGCGGCGAACAGCGGCATCAAGTATTTTTTTGATCCGAAGGTGAGCGGCGGCACGACCTTGGAATATCAGGTGCTGGACGCGGCGCATCCGGATGCGTCAAAAGGAATCGACGGCAATCGCAAGGTCGGATCGCTCTATGACGTGATGCCGGCCGTCAACGCGAAACCGAAGCCGCTCGGTGAATGGAATTCCGCGATGATCGTCAGCAAGGGCAACACGGTCGAGCACTGGCTGAACGGCGAGAAGGTGCTGGAATTTGAACGTGGCTCCACGGCGTTTCGTGCGGCGGTGGCCAAGAGCAAATTCAGCAAGTACCCGAACTGGGGTGAGCAGGCGGCCGGACACATCCTGTTGCAGGACCATCAGGACAGCGTCTCCTATCGCAACATCAAGATCAAAGTCTTGGAGTAGGACGTCAGGTCGTCCGGTTATGGTTGCGTAGCGGCGGGTGACCTTAACCCGCCGTTCATCTTTTTTCAGGAGGACGCATATGGCGGTTTCAGTTGGCTTCATCAGCCTCGGGTGTTCGAAGAACCTGGTCGATTCGCAGGTGATGGCAGGCTATCTCAAGGCGGGAGCGATCACGTTGGCGCCCTCGCCTGAAGCGGCGGAGGTGATTCTTGTGAACACCTGCTCCTTTATCGAGTCCGCCCGCGAGGAGGCTGCCGAGGCGATTCTGGGCGCGTGTGAGCATAAAACAAGCGGCGGGTGCCGCGCGGTGATCGTGACCGGCTGTATGGTTCAGCGTTACAAAGAGCGGCTGAGCAAGGCGTTTCCGGATGTGGACGCGTTTGTGGGGGTCGACGAGCTGGAGCAGATCGCCGATGTGGTGCGTCGCGTGGCGGCTGGCAAGTCCTGCGGCGTGATCGCCGCGAAAGGCGCGCCGGTCAAGGTCTACAACCCGACCTATCCGTCGTTGCTTTTCACCGGCGGCCCGTTCGCCTATCTGAAGATTGCGGACGGCTGCGACCACCGCTGCGCCTATTGCGCGATCCCGAATATCAGGGGACAGTTCCGCTCGCGCGGCTCGGCTGAGCTTGTGAAAGAAGCTGCGGGGATGGTGCGTGCAGGAGTGAAGGAGATCAACCTGATCTCGCAGGACTCGCTGCGCTACGGCAACGACAAGCCGGGCGAAGTGCAGATCGCTGAACTGATGCGGCGGATCGATGCGCTGGAGGGCGAGTTCCGGTTCCGCGTGCTTTATGGCTACCCGGCGGGCGTGACGGACGAGGTGCTGGAGGTCCTGAATACGGCCAAGCACGTTTGCAAGTACCTGGACCTGCCGGTGCAGCATAGCCACTCCGATATTTTGACGGCCATGAACCGCGGCAAGGCGGTTTCGGCGATACAGGGGCTGGCGGCGCGTTTGCGCCAGGCAGTGCCGGGGATCGTGTTGCGCACAACCTGCCTGGTGGGCTTTCCGCACGAGACCGAGGCGCACTTCGAGCACCTGATGGCCTATGTGGCGGAGCAAAAGTTCGACCATCTCGGCGTGTTCGCTTTCTCGCCGGAGGAGGAGACGCCGGCGTTCGAGATGGATGGCGTACCCGATCCGGAGGTTGCGGAGGAGCGCTGCCAGCGTCTGATGGCGTTGCAAAAGAAGATCGTGCGGGAACGTGCGAAAGCGCTGAAGGGCACGGCCGATACGGTTCTGCTGCTGCGGCAGGAGGCTCCGACGGTCTGGGTCGGGCGGCTGCCGCGTCAGGCACCGGATGTGGACGGTGAGACCCGCGTGACCGGCGTGCCGTGTCAGGCGAAGCTGGGCGATTTCATGCGCGTGGAGATTACGGGCGGCAAGGGGTATGATTTGGAAGCGCGGGCGGTTTAAGGGTTCGGGGTTCAGGGTTCGGGATTCAGCAGGGCTGCCCCGATGGAGACAGGAAGACAATGATTATTCAGGCATTGAAAGTTGTTTTGGAAGAAGCCGAGCTGGCCTCCAAAGTACAAGAGCGATTGGGCGCGGTCAAGCAGTTGAAGGAGGTGACGTTCGGCATGGTTCCGGGTGCGGTCACCGTGGGCGGCAAGTTCCAGATGGGGTTCGCCATTCCTTTCGAGACTCGGTGGACGGTGGAGGTCGTGGAACAAGGCCGCAGGCTGGGCGTGCGGCTGGCGCATGTTTCGGTGGGGATGATCGGCATGAGCGCGGCGCTGGTGACGTCGCAGGTGATGGGCGCGCTTGCGCAAAAACTTCAAGGTGTTTCCGGAGTGTCGATCGAGAACGAGGTGATCCTGGTGGAGCCGGCCGTTTTGCTGGCGGCAAAAGGTATCCGGCTCGACGCGCCGGTCAAACGCATCAACGTGATGCAAGGTCGCCTCGAGATTGAGGTGTGAGACGCCTTAGAGGTGGGTGGCTGAAGTGGACACGAACTCCTTTTTTCAAGATCTGGCCGTGATTCTGGTGGCGGCGGGTGCCGTGTCCGCGCTTTTCACGCGGCTGGGGTGGCCTAAAGTCATCGGGTATATTCTGGCGGGAGCACTCCTTGGCAAGCACACGCTGGGCGGGTCGCTCGTCATCAACCAAGGCAGTGTTGTCGTGCTTGGGCAGATCGGCGTGGTCTTCCTGATGTTCACGCTGGGGCTTGAGTTCAGCGTGCGCAAGCTGAAGAAGGTCGGGCATGTGATTTTTCCGACCGCGCTGCTGGACATGGGGGTGATGATGTGGGCCGGCCATTTTATCGGCACCCAGTTTCTGGGGTGGGGGTCGGTGCAAAGCCTGTTTCTCGGTGCCGCGATCAGCGATTCGGCCACAACCCTGCTAGCGAAGACCATCAACGAGATGGGCTGGGGGTCGCGGCGTTTCACCAAGTATATTTTCGGGGTAACCATTACGGAGGATATCCTGTGCATCGGCATGATCGCGCTGCTCACGGGGCTCGTGAAGTCGGGGACGATGCATTTCGGCGCGATCCTGTACAGCATGGGCGGGCTCCTGCTTTTCCTAACCGGGGTATCGGTACTTGGACTGTTGTTGGTGCCTCGCGTGCTGAACAGCGTGGCGCGACTGAAAGACGATGAGTCGCTGTTGCTGACGATGCTCGGGTTCTGTTTTTTGGTTTCCGTCATTGCGGCGAAGCTGGATTACAGTCTGGCCCTGGGTGCGTTTCTCGTGGGGGTGATTGGTGCGGAAGCGGAACCGCTGAAGCGGATCTACCAGCAGAGCGTGCCGCTGCGCACGATGTTCAGCGCGATTTTCTTCGTGACGATCGGGCTGCTGATTGACCCGCTGCAGATGCTGGCGCATTGGGAAGCCATTTTGGGAATCACGCTGGTAGTGGTCGTCCTGAAAGGCCTCAACTGCACAGTGGGTGCGCTGCTGACGGGGCTCGATCTCAAAAACGCCATTCAAACCGGCATCGGGCTGGCGCAGATCGGGGAGTTCGCCTATCTGGTGGCGCTTATCGGGGTGAGTATGAAAGCGGTCGACAGCTCGCTCTATCAGATCGCGGTTGGCGTTTCGGTGCTCTCCACGCTGTTGAGTCCTTTTCTGCTGCGGGCCTCTGATCCGTTCGCCGACTGGGTGGAGCGGCGGCTGCCGAAACGGTGGGTGGACGTCCTCGAAACCTATGCGAATTGGACGGAACGTTTCCGGCACAGCTCGGTGACCGGCGAAACGGCGCGGGCGCTTCGTTTCAATCTGACTTTGCTGGTGCTTCAATTCGCGTTGATCGCGGTGTTTTTCATTGCCGCAAGCATGCTGGCGCGGTTGGATTACGCGTCGCTTTCGCCGGTGATCGAGACGAACAAAAAGACGCTGCTGTGGGGCGCGGCCTGCCTTTTGACGGTGCCGAGCGCGATCTTCCTTTTTTTCCGTTCGAGGACGTTAGGCCGGACCGTTGCGGAGGCGCTCATCCCTGCGAAAGTCGCGGAGACCTTGTGGGCGCAGTCCTTCAGGCGGTTCACCGGGCTGCTGTTCGCGGTTGCCGGAATCGGGGCGCTGTTTTTCGAGATCACGCTCTTGAGCGGCTTGATCATGCCCGAGCAAGTCTGGGCACGCGTGTTGGTGGGCGTGACGCTCTGCGTGGTGGGCGTGTTCGGATGGAAGCGCTTCCGCCGCATGGGCGCGGAGTCGCTAAAGACGCTGAAGAACGTTTTGACAAAAGAGATCGAGACTGACCCGGCCGATTCGACGGCCGAGCTGCTGGACATCCACACCGAGCGGTGGGTTCTCAAAAACACGGCCAAGGTGGCCGGGCGCTCGCTGCGTGAGATTAACCTTCGGGCACAGACCGGCGCGAGTGTCATTGGCCTCGAACGCGACGGCAAGACGATCGTGAATCCGACGGCGGACGAAAAACTCATGCCGGGCGACTGTGTGTTACTGCTGGGTGACGATGAGCAGATCGCGCAGGCCCGCGCGTTGTTGGGGTGAAGACAAGGAGGGACTATGCGTGGGGGGCCGGCAAGGAGCATTTGGGTTGCGCTGGTGCTGCTGTGCGGAAACGCCGTGACGGCGGCGGCGCGGGTGGTGTGCGCGACTGGCGAGGCTGCGCCACCGGCGCGGCTTGAGCCGAGGGGAAGTTATGTCGTGGCGGTCAGCGCGCCGACGTACGCGTTGCCCGAATGGCGCGGGGTAGTCGACGCCTTACGCAGGAAGTACGCGGCGAACGTGGCGGTCTACCCTGCCGGTAAGCCGCAGGAAAGCTTGCCTGAATTGAGGCGGCTGTTTCCGCGCTACGTCTGCTTCGTGGGCCGGCCAGAAGAGTGCGGACGGGATTTTGTGGTTGCGGTTAGCCGTTTGACTCGGCGGCTCGATGAGGATCCGTACGGCGACGTGTTGTGGGGGATTGTGACCGGTTACGAGGCTGCGGACGCGATGCGCATCGCCAGACTGGATGAGCCTTTGGTGATCCGGCGCGGGGCCACTAGCATGGGTCCCGGCTTACTGCAGCGGTTGGAGAGCGGGTTCGCGTCGAACGAAGACAGTGTGACCGACTTCTGGACAAAGGAGGGCGGGACCACGTCGGTCGTTCACACGGCGGTGAGACCGGACGCGGCCCGTGCGCTTGCGGAGGCGTTCAATGCGCGGCAGCCGGAGGTGTTCTACACCAGCGGACACGCGACCGAGCGCGACTGGCAGATCGCCTACAACAAGCCGGGCGGGGCGTTCCGCTGCGAAAACGGGAATCTGTTCGCGCAGAGCACGGATGGGAGCCGGTACCCGATTTCATCTCCCAACGCCAAGGTTTATCTGCCGGTGGGGAACTGCCTGATCGGGCATCTGAGCGGACGCGACAGCATGGCGGCGGCGTGGCTGCATTCAGGCGGTATCGGCCAGATGATCGGCTATACGGTCGTGACGTTTTACGGATACATGGGATGGGGCACGGGGATGTTGTTCGAGGAGGGCCGGCTGTCGCTGGCGGAGTCGTTCTTCCTCAACAACCAGGCGCTCCTGCATCAGCTCGCGACGCGCTATCCGGACCTGCTGGCGGCGATGCCGGAAACGTATGACGCCAAGGACGTGCGGAACGTTTCGGAACGGTATGCGAAGGGCGACAGGGACGCGCTCGGATTGCTGTGGGATCGGGACACGGTGGCGTTCTACGGCGACCCTGCCTGGGTGGCGCACTATCCGGAGGCTCCGCCTGCGATCACATACCGGCTTGAAGAGGAGGGCGGCGCTTGGACGTTGTGCATTACGGTTCTGAAGGAGGGCGGTTACAGCGACCCGAAATGGGGGTGGCGCCCGTTGATGGTGCTGCTGCCGGAGCGGGTGACGGACATTCGCGACGTGTCATGCGACCGCCCCGCGACGCCGGTGATCACGGACTGTTTCGCGCTGGTTCCGCTGCCGCGCGGAAGCATGCGGGGCGAGAAGGTCACGGTAACCTTCAAGGCGAGAGTGGAAAACGCTCAAGTGAAATAAGGCTCTCCCAAGGTTGAGAGTAAAAAGTTGAACGTTGGACGTTGGGCGTTCTCTAGGTCTTGTGGCGGTAGATGATGCGACCTTTGGTCAAATCGTAAGGGGAGATCTCCAAGGTCACTTTATCACCCGCCGCGATCTTGATGAAGAACTTGCGCATTTTGCCGGAGATATGGGCCAAAACCTCGTGACCGTTATCCAGCTTCACCTTATACATGGTGGCGGGAAGAACTTTCACAACAATCCCTACGACTTCAATGGCATCATCACTCGGCATAAATCTCCGTCCTCAAAAAATGAAAATTGATATTTCACTGTAACACGGTCTGGCCGCGGTTGACAAGTCTTACGCTAAAATTCTTTTCCACGATTTCCTTTGATTCCCGTAAGGCAACGGGTAAACTGCTTTCTCATTATGGCTTATGAAGTATTGGCACGTAAGTGGCGCCCTCAGCATTTTGAGGATGTCGTCGGGCAGGAACACGTCACGCGCACGCTGAAGAACGCGATCGAGACCGGACGCATGGCGCACGCCTATCTGTTTGTCGGGCCGCGCGGAATCGGCAAGACCTCGCTGGCGCGCATTTTCGCCAAGGCGCTGAACTGTGAGAAGGGCCCGACGCCCACGCCGTGTTGCGTGTGCAGCATGTGCCTCGAGATCGCGGCCGGCAACGCGCTGGACGTGGTGGAGATCGACGGAGCCTCGAACAATGGCGTGGACGACGTGCGCGACCTGCGCGACCAGGTGCAGTTCGCACCCACGCGCGGCACCTACAAGATCATCATCATCGACGAAGTCCACATGCTCTCCACGTCGGCGTTCAACGCGCTGCTCAAGACCTTGGAGGAGCCGCCGCCGCACGTGAAGTTCATCTTCGCCACGACCGAGGGCGACAAGGTGCTGCCGACCATCATTTCGCGCTGTCAGCGCTTCGACCTGCGCCGCATCCAGACGCCGCTGATTGTCGAACGGCTGCGGCATATTTGCGAGGCGGAGCGGATCACGATCGACGGCGACGCGCTGCTGGCGGTGGCGCGCGGGGCCGAGGGCGGCATGCGCGACGCGCTCTCGGCGCTCGATCAGCTCGTCTCGTTCAAGGGAGGCTCGCTGACGGAGGACGATGTGCTGGCGGTGTTCGGCCTGGTTTCGCGTAAGTCGCTGGAGACCTTGGCGTCCGCGGTGCTGACGGGGAACATGGGTGAGATCCTGCGGCTGGTGGACATGTTCGACAGCGCGGGCAAGGACATGCGGCGGCTGGTGGTGGAGCTGATGGAACACTTCCGCAACCTGTTGATTTATCAGTATGTCGGCGAGAGCATGGCCAACTTCGATGCCACGCCGGAGCAGATCCGCACGTTGGCGGAGCAGGCGGCCTTGGCCGACTCGACACGCGTCCTGCAGATCGCCGACCAGCTGGGCGAGATGGAAGGGCGGCTGCGCTACGCGCTGTCGGTGCGCACGCTGATCGAGATGTCGCTGATCCGCTGCGCCCGCGTGGCGCGTTCGGTTTCGCTGGATGAGATCCTCAAGCGGCTGAACGCAATCCGCACGGCCGAGCCGCCTGCGGCGACCGCTGCCTCGGCACCCGCCGCGAAGCCCGCCGCGGCCAACCTCTACGACGATCCCGCCCTCAAGCATGTCATGCAGATGTTCGACGGCAAGGTCGTCGGCGTCGAAGACGGCAACGACTGACGAAAAGGACCCTGAAACCCGGAATGGTGTAAGCGTTAGGCCTTAAAACAGTCGGTGACCTCATGAAGCGAATGCTCCCTCTCGCGTTGCTGACGGCGCTGTGCGGTTGTTCGGTACACGAACCCGCCGCAGAGCGTCCCGACGCTTGGGCCAAACCCGTCAAAATGGAAGGCGTGCCCAATCTGTTCAAAGTCAGCGATACGCTTTACCGCGGCGATCAACCCACGCGCTCTGGCATGCAGGAGCTTAAAAAATTGGGAATCAAGACGGTTATTAATGTGCGGACCTTTCATTCGGATCGCGATGAAATCGGGAATGTCGATCTGCGGCAGGAACACCTGTTCATGAAG
>JBBRJN010000111.1:0-8586 GCA_038219365.1 Kiritimatiellia bacterium
TCGCCGACGCCATCCGTTTCGCACAGGGGCCCACTTTGACACGGGCGCTCACGAAAGCGGATGAGACCGACTTGCACACCATGCTGGTCTTGAACCGCAAGGGCTCCTTTTACGCGGACGCGCTGCTGCTCTCTCCTACCGGTGAGATTTTAAGATCAGCCATCGCGACCCCTCACCCAACGACAGAGGCCACGAAACGCGCGGTCGAAATCGCGCTGGCCACCCGCTCGCCCACGCTCTCAGACTTTTTCGTCAGCGATACCGGTACCGTTCACATCGACACAGCCGCACCGGTCTATGAAGATGGCGGTCGTCCAACAGCTGCCTTCATCCTGCGCTGCAACGCCGAGGATTTTCTCTATCCGATGCTACGCTCTTGGCCGGTGATCAGCGACAGCGCGGAAACCCTGCTTGTTCGGCGCGAGAGTAAAGACGTGGTTATCCTCAACCCGCCGCACCACCCGAAAGATGGCGCCAAAGGCCTCAGGGTTCCGCTCACGCGGACCGTCTCGCCGGCGGTGCAGGCGGTTCAAGGCAGGCAAGGGCTGTTCCTCGGAGAAAACTATCGCAATATCGAGGTGCTGTCTGATCTGCGCCCCATCCCCAACTCTGATTGGTTTATGGTCACCCAAGTCGATCGCAGCGAAATTTTGAAGGAGGTGCGCTATAACGCGATCGCGACGACGCGCCTCGCGATACTCGGGATCCTCTTCGTTGCCGCTGTCGCCGCATTCGGGTACCGGAGGCAGCAGGCGCGCCTCTACCGGAACCTTTATAGCGCCGAGCGTGAACAGCGGGCCTCTACCGAGAAGTTCCGCACCATCCTCTACAGCATCGGCGATGCCGTCATCACGTCCGACGACAAAGGCTGTGTCCAGCAGATGAACGTCGTCGCCGAGCAGCTGACAGGCTGGCCAGAAGCGGAAGCGGCCGGGCGCTCCCTCGACGAAGTGTTCCGCATTGTCAACGACGAGACCCGCACGCCCCTCCAAAACCCGGTCCGGCGCGTGTTAAAAGAGGGCCAGGTGGTGGGCTTGGCGAATCACACCGTGCTTCTCTCCCGCAAAGGCCAGGAACACCTGATCTCCGACAGCGGCGCTCCGATACGCGACGGAAACGGCACGCTGATCGGCGTGGTTTTAGTTTTTCGCGACCAGACCGCCGAGTACAACGCGCAGCAGGCGTTGCGGGAAAGCGAGCGCCGCCTGTCCACCCTGATGAATAACCTTCCCGGCATGGCGTACCGCTGCACGTTTGACACCTATTGGAGCATGCGTTTCGTTTCAGAAGGTAGCCGGCAGCTGACCGGATACAGTCCTTCTGACCTCATCGACAACGCGTGTATCGCATATGCCGACCTGATCCATCCCGAGGACCGCCAACCTGTCTGGGAGACGGTCTCACAAGCCGTCAAAAAACAGCAGTCCTTTACCATGGAATACCGTATCCATACCGCCAACTGGACCGAAAAATGGGTCTGGGAGCGTGGTTGTGCGATCCTGCGGCCGGATGGTTCAATCGAGGCGCTTGAAGGGTTCATCACCGATATTTCCGAGCGTAAACAAGCCTCCGAGGAACAGTCGAAGCTCGAGGAACAACTCCACCAGTCGCAAAAAATCGAAGCCGTCGGACGCCTTGCAGGCGGTGTTGCCCATGATTTTAACAACATGCTGGCCATCATCATCGGGAATGCGGAACTGGCCATGAGACGGCTCAGCAGCGCCAATCCGGTCTACAACGAACTCAGCGAAATCATCACCGCCAGCAACCACTCCGGCAACCTCGTCAAGCAGCTTTTGGCCTTTGCCCGCAAGCAGACCATCCTTCCCTGTATCTTGAACCTCAACGACACCATCAGCAGCACGCTCACTATGCTCAGGAAGCTCGTTGGAGAGGCGATCATATTGGATTGGCAGCCCGGCAACGCGCTCTGGCCTGTTTTACTGGATCCCGGCCAACTCGAACAGATCCTGGTTAACCTGACCATCAACGCCCGCGATGCCCTTGCCGCATCCGGAAAGATCTCAATCGAAACCAGCAATGTGACCTATGTGCTACCGGCCAGTGGAGCGCCGGACGGCGCCACAAACGGCGACTATGTCTTACTCTCGGTTAGCGACAATGGCTCCGGCATGGATACCGCAACGCAGTCCCACATTTTCGAACCGTTCTTCACCACGAAGGAAAAGGGGGCAGGAACGGGACTCGGTTTGTCCACCGTGTACGGCATCACCCGACAGAACAGAGGCTTCATCCACCTCACAAGCGAACCTGGCAAAGGCTCGTGTTTCGCAATCTACCTGCCTCGCCAGAATACCCCAGGGCCTCAGCCAAGCATCGCCGAACCGGATCAAGCCGTCATCCAGCCGGGCTCGGAAACCATTTTGCTGGTCGAGGACGAGCCCGCCTTGCTCGAGCTGACCCAAACGGTGTTGAAGAATTTTGGGTATTTTGTGTTGCCCGCGAAGGGTCCTGCCGAGGCGCTCGATCTGGCCCGGTCGTATACGAAGCCCATTCACCTGCTGTTGACCGACGTTGTTATGCCTGAGATGAACGGCCTTGAGCTATGGGAAAAACTGACGGCCCAGAGACCCGGGATCAAAAGCCTCTTCATGTCAGGATACACCGCCGACATCATCGCCAACCGCGGCATGCCCGGTGGCGATATCCCTTTTCTTCAGAAACCCTTCTCGATGGACACGCTAGCACTCAAGCTGCGTGAGGTGTTGGCGTCCTAACACACACCGAGATCATGTATAACCGCCGCAACCAGGAGACCCTCATGAAACGCTTGCTCATCCTCTCACTCCTTGCCTGCACTTGCTCGCTTCATGCCCAAACCGCTTACACGGCCGACTGGGAGTCGCTCGACAAGCGGCCCACTCCGCAGTGGTGGCAAGAAGCGAAGTTCGGCATCTTCGTCCACTGGGGCGTCTACGCCGTGCCCGCCTACGCACCTACCGATGCAGCCAACGTTTACGCGAAGTATTCCGAGCACTACGACAACCGGCTGCGCACGAAAACCCCAGCCTTCACCAATTACCATGCCCGCGTTTACGGTGACCGCGTCGCCTATGCCGACTTTGCCTCGCAGTTCCGCGCCGAGCACTTCAATCCCGACCAGTGGGCCGACCTCTTCAAGAAGTCGGGTGCCAAATACATTGTCCTCACCTCCAAGCACCACGACGGTTTCGCGCTCTGGCCCAGCGCCTACAGCCCGCGCTGGAACAGCCAGTTCCTCGGCGCCCACCGCGACCTGGCCGGCGACCTGATCGAGGCGGTCCGCAAACAGGGCCTCCACATGGGCTACTACTTCTCGCTGCTCGAATGGGGCAACCCGCTCTACTCCAAAGAGACCATCGGCCGCTGGTTCACCGAAATGAATTTCCCGCAGATGAAGGAGCTCGTCACCCGCTACAAGCCCGACGTCGTCTGGACGGATGGCGAGTGGGACTATACCGACGAAGAGCTGCACAGCGCCGATTTCCTCGCCTGGCTCTACAACGAATCGCCCGTCAAAGACACCGTCGTGGTCAACGACCGCTGGGGCAAGAAGACCCGCGGGCTGCACGGCGGCCACTTCACTACCGAGTACGACCTCGTCCACACGGGCAGCTCCCTCGACACCCAGTTCGTGCATCCGTGGGAGGAGTGCCGCGGCATCGGCGGCTCTTTTGGATTTAACCGGTTCGAAACCACCACCGACTACATGACCTCCGCCCAGTGCGTTGAGACCCTGATTGAAAAAGTCAGCCGCGGCGGCAACCTGCTACTCAACATCGGCCCGCAAGCCGACGGGCTCATCCCCGTGATCATGCAGGAGCGTTTGCTCGACATGGGCAAGTGGCTGGAGGTCAATGGCGAGGCCATCTATGGCACCACTGCGTGGAAATTCCGGCCCAAAAATATGCGTGAAACAAAAGTTTATTTCTCGAAAAAACCGGAGGCGCTCTACGTGCTTTGCGCGCGCTGGCCGCAGTCCCCGCTGGTGATCGAGCACCTCGCCAAGGCCGGTGCCGTTTCGCTGCTCGGCAGCACGCTGCCCGTGACCTTCGCCGCCGCCGACGGAAAGCTCACGATCCAGCCGCCTGCGCTTAATCCCGGCAACGTGCCCTGCGAGTTCGCCTGGGTCTTCAAAATCAGCGCGCCTCAGGAGTGATCCGTGCGGCATGTCCCCAAAGCAAGAAACGCGTAGAACGTATGCTCGGCATCGCCCCGCACAGCACGGGGCGATGCGCCAAACAGGCCGTCCTCCAGCCAGCAGGACTCGATAAACGCGAGGTCTTTACGCGTGCGGCCTGGCAGGGTCTCGCACGCCACGTGAGACGAAAAAAGCGCTGGCCGCGGGCCTGCCCGCCAACGGGAGCTACAGGCGAACCGCGCCACGGCCGTGGCGAGCAGGTCGGCTCTCGCGGCAACCGCCGATGCGAACCCGCCGGCCGGGCATCTTCTGGACTCCAGCATGGGCAAAATTGCCGTGCCGCTTTCACCAGCCAGCGCCGCCAGCACCAGCGCCGCCGCCAGCCGAGGAGTCGGCATTCGCTTTGCAGCTTCCGCCTCAAACAGCCTCCGCTGCCGCCACCAGGCCACACGTGACAGCCACCTCGGCACCTCGCCCGTGGCCAGCATCAACAAAAACGCGGCGTAAACCTCGCGCGTTTCTCCCCTCAGAAAGGCCGCTACAAGCCATAGCCATTGCACCTGCGCTTTTCGCCCCTCGACGGCCAGCAGGAACGCCGCGCACTGGGCATCGATCCGGTTCTTGTCATGCCGGTGCGCAGCCATGTATGCGCACAGCGTGTCGCGGTCATACGCCGCACCGAGAGCCCTCAGGCCGAGCCATGCAAAGAGCGTGAAATAGGGATCTGCTCGCCCGTCCAGCCCCGCAAACCCGCCCCCTGGGCGCTGTAGCGCGCAGAGCGCCGCCTTCAGGCTCGCACGCGCGTCAGGCCGCAGCCCGTCCGCGCCGCGTGCCGCCATCGCCTCCATGTCCTGGAAAAGGTTTGCCATACGCGAATGCCACGAAAAAAAGACAGGGGGGAGGTGCCACGCGCAATTGCGACACATCCCCCCCTTTTCAAGTTTTGAGTTTTCTGCCTCGAATGATTTATTTGAATAGCTTCTTCAGACTGTTGGCCGTATCTTTGGCGGCGTCAGTGGCACCTTTCGCGGCACCCTCGGCACCCTCTAAAGACCCCTTCAGCGCGTCCTCGGCACCCTGGGTCGCGTTGGCCGCACCTTTGAGCGACCCCTTCATTAAATCGCCAGCCGATCCGGCCAAATCAGAAAGCGCCTTTGTCAGCCCACCGACAATGCCGTTGATGATCTCGGCGAGCGCATCGGCGGCCGAGGCCCCTCCGGCCGCCTTGCCGATGTCGCGGAGCGTCAGCGGCGGCAAGGGCAGGGTCACCGGCTTGCCGAAGGTGACGGCAGACGTGAAAGAAACCCTCGCGCCATTCAGCGTAAACTCCTCAATGACCAGCTTCTTGGACGTCCGCTTTTCATCAGGCTTCTTGGCATTCTGGGCCGCGGCGTTTTTCTTCGCGTTGGAGAGCATCTTATCGAAGTTGGACTTGCCGTCCATGCTTTCGAAACCGATGGCCGGAGCATTGATCTCGACCTTCTTAACCCTGATCGTGTCGCTGAACAGAGACGCCGTATTCAGTCCGATCTCAACCTTCTCGACAGTAAAGGCTTCACCTTTGGAGTAGCCCTCCGGATTGCCGACCTTCACCTGCGTGAGCGTCAAAACACCCAGCAGCGGCCTGAGCTTGACATCACCAACCGACACGGAAACGCCCAGCGCGGCGGGGCCCCCAACCTTCGCGGCAGCCTTCACGGCTGGCCCAATGTAGAGCGGCAGCGTCAACGCCGCGACCAGAACCAGCGCGATCAGCACGATCACGATACCGCCAAGGATCTTGCCTAACTTTTTCATGCTCATCTCCTTTTGAAACAAATGAGGCGACGGGGTTCAGGGTTCGGGCAAACACCAAAGCTCGCTGTCACGAAAGGTCTGAACCCTGCTCCCTGAACCCCGTATTCCTAAACTACACGGTGTACGTCGAAGCGGCGGTGTTGCCCCCGCTCGCCGTCCAAATGTGGTGGAAGACCTCGCCGCGCGGCTTGTCAACACGCTCGTAGGTATGCGCGCCGAAATAGTCGCGCTGCGCCTGCAAGAGGTTGGCCGGTAGGCGGGCGCTACGATAGGCATCGTAGTAATTCAGAGCCGTGCTCATGGCCGGCACAGGAATACCCAAGTCCACCGCCGTCTTGATCACCTCGCGCCATGCGTTCTGCGCTTTAGCTATCACCTTCTTGAAATAAGGGTCAAGCATCAGGTTGGCCAACTCGGGGTTGGCCTCAAAGGCCTCCTTAATTTTGCCGAGGAAGCGTGCGCGGATGATGCAGCCCTGCCGCCACACCAGCGCGATCTCGCCGTAGTGCAGATCCCACTTGTACTCCTTGGCCGCAGCGCGCATGAGCTGGTAGCCCTGAGCGTACGAGCAGATCTTCGAGGCGTACACCGCCTGCTCCAACTGCTTGATGAAGAGCGTTTTGTTGACCTCGACTTTGGTGGCTGGTCCCTTCAGCAGCTTGGAGGCTGCAACGCGCTCCTCCTTAATCGCCGACAGGCAGCGCGCGAACACCGCTTCAGCGATCTGCGGGATGGCTATGCCGAGATCCAAGCCTGCCTGCGACGTCCACTTGCCGGTGCCCTTTTGCCCTGCCGTATCCAGAATGACGTCCACGATCGGCTTGCCGGTCTCTTCGTCGTATTGCGAAAGGATGTCCGCCGAGATCTCGATCAGGTAGCTGTCGAGGTCGCCCCTGTTCCATTTGGCGAGAACCTTCTGCATCTCTTTGGCCGACATGCCGAGGCCGCGGGCCATCAGGTCGTACGCCTCGCAGATGAGCTGCATGTCGCCGTACTCAATGCCGTTGTGCACCATCTTCACAAAGTGCCCGGCGCCATCGCTGCCGATCCACGCGCAGCAGGGCGTGCCGTCGTCCACCTTGGCCGCGATGTCCTGAAAAATGTCCTTGACGAACGGCCACGCCTTGACGTCACCGCCGGGCATGATCGCAGGGCCCAGCAGCGCGCCCTCTTCACCGCCAGAAACGCCGGTGCCGATGAAGCGCAGGCCCTTCTCGGCCAGATACTTCGTGCGGCGGATCGTGTCCGGGAAGTGGCTGTTGCCCCCGTCGATCAGGATGTCGCCCTTCTCAAGAACCGGAAGCAGCGACTCGATCGTCTGGTCTACGGCGGCACCGGCCTTGACCATCATCATCACGCGGCGAGGCTTCTTGAGGCTGTCCGCCAGCTCCTTCAGCGTGTGGCATCCGATCAGTTTCTTACCCACGCCGCGGCTGCTCATGAAGGCGTCAACCTTCTCGACCGTGCGGTTGAAGCACGCTACGGTGTATCCCTTGCTCTCCATATTCAGGATGAGGTTTTCGCCCATCACTGCCAGCCCGATTAGCCCGATATCCGCTTTTGTCACTTTCTTAGCCATTGTTGTTTTCCTTTTTTACACGCCGCTATAGGCGGAAAACCCGCCATCCACCGGCACGACCACGCCGGTCACGAAACCGGCCGCCTTGTCCGAGACCAGCCACAGCAGGGCGCCGATCAGATCGTCCGACTCGCCGAAATGCCCCATCGGCGTGTGCGCCATGATTTTCGCCGAGCGCGGCGTCGGCGTGCCGTCAGGATTGGTCAGCAGCGCACGGTTCTGGTCGGTCACGAAAAAGCCCGGCGCAATCGCGTTGACGCGGATGCCGGCCTTGGCCATGTGCACCGCCATCCACTGCGTGAAGTTGCTCACTGCGGCCTTGGCCGCGCTGTACGCCGGGATCTTGGTGAGCGGCTTGAACGCGTTCATCGACGAGATGTTGATGATCACGCCCGAGCGGCCCAGCGCCATCTTCTTGGTGAAGGCCTGCGTCGGCAGCAGCGTGCCCAGGAAGTTCAGATTGAAAACAAACTCGATGCCCTTGGGGTCGAGGTCGTAGAACGTCACGAAGTCGCGGTTCTCGTTGAGCAGGTCGTCGGGGTTCAGGTACTCCATCGACGTGGTGCCTTTGGGGTGGTTGCCACCCGCGCCGTTGATGAGGATCGAGACCGGCCCGAAGGTCTTTTCAATCTGCTCGTTGGCGGCTTCCAGGCTCGCCTTCTCCAACGCGTTGCAGGCCACGGCCATGGCTTTGCCGCCCGCTGCCGTAATTTCGTTCGCCACACGCTGCGCGGACTCCAACTTCAGGTCGGCAACGGCCACCGCCGCGCCGCACTCGGCCAGAGCCTTGGCCATCGCGCTGCACAGCACGCCGCCGCCGCCCGTAACAACCGCCACCTTGCCGCTCAAATCAACCTTAAAGGGAACTGACATATTTATCTCTCCTTTTTTGGGCGGACACGCAGGTCCGCTTTGTTCTGGGCGGACACGCAGGTCCGCCCCTACGTTCGTTACGATTGAAACCGTTCGCGCACGGCCCAGAGGCCAATCGCGGGATTGCTGATGTAGAAGATCTCTTCGCCGTCCGGCATCACGTTGAGTCCGTCCTTCAGCAAGGCAGGATCGTAGC
>JBBRJN010000112.1:0-8565 GCA_038219365.1 Kiritimatiellia bacterium
GATCTTATCGCCCAACGCCAACTTCTTCTTGAGAATCTTTTTGCCGTTGCAGAAGGTTCCGTTGGTGCTCTCGAGATCTCTGAGCCAGACGGTCTTGCCCTTGAGGACAATCGAGGCGTGACGCGAGCTGGAAACCGTGTCTTCCTTAGGCACAGGCCAGGCACAGGCGTGGCCGCGTCCGATAACAATCTCTTCGGAGAGCGCCGTCGAGCTGATCTCGTGAATAATCCGTCCGTTATGTTCAAGCCGAATAAGCATGTTGATCAGGGCTCCACCTTCCATTTGCGCACCGTGAAATAACGCTGGTCTTCGACATTCGAAAAGACCGCTTTCGTGAACTCCGCGATCTTCAGCGCCTTTTTGTTGTTGCCTTGCATCCGCGCCGCGTCGAACGCCAACTGCTGACTGTTAAACCAGAGGGCCTCACGGTCACGCAGTTTGACCAGATACCGGAGGCCCTCGGCCTCGGTCTCTTTGTGTCCCGCCTGCACCGCTTTGGTCAGCAACCCGGACAACATCCCTTCCAGCGCGACCCAGGTGGCAGGTGCCATCCGGTCAAGGTCCGCTCGGGCCTGAGAGAGCACCTCATCTTCAGACAAGGAAGCAACGACCGGTACGCCCTCCCAATACGCGTACTCGAACTCGGCGGAAACGCGGATCATTTTGACGGACAAGAGCTCCGCCGCACGCACGTCTTCGACGGCGGGAACCTCCGTCCGCACGGCCATGCGCCGGTACCCGCTACGGAACACGCTGGCCACACCGAACCACGAGCCGTTGCCGTCGCGCTGGTAAGAGACGCGCGTATAAGGCACCCCGTTTTTCGAGCCGAAAAAGTTGACGACGGGCGACGGCTTATCGAAGTTCCATGTCCCGCCGCTGGCGCTCATCTGCTCCATCCAGTCGTCTACCAGCGCCACGCGGCTCAAGGGAACCAGCCGCGAGTCACTCTCCTCCTGTAGGATCACGCGCATGGGCACGTCCAGATTGCGTCCGATCCTCCCCTCAAAAACGATCCCGCCTGCCACGTCGGTTTTCTTAAACGTTTTGTTATCGGGATACAGCAGGTCATAGCCGCCGTCTTTGATGCCGCCGCTCGGTGCCGGCTCGTAGGCATCGAGATAGTCGCCGCTGGCACTTTGCGCCCACTCGATTTCCGTCTCTGGCGGCGGCGTCCGCGGGCGAAAAACGAAGACGAGGATCAAAAGGGGAACGGTTACCGCGATGCCGATTGTCGTCCGGCGCTTGAGGCGTTTCTGCTCGTTCTGCTTCAGATGCTCGATCTCTTCCGGCGTGGCCGCCCGCGTCTGCATGGCGCGGGTCATGCCATCCTCATCCGAGCCCGCCGCCGCCGAGGTGACGCCGGGCTGTGAGAGGCCACCCGTCAAATCTGAGTCTTCCTCCGCGTTCGGGCTCGCCCGAGTCACCGCAGCCGCCGCGCGTGTCGCGCCCGTCGTCTGCACCGAACCGGCGGTCGCGGCACGCGTTTCGTCGCTCGGCCTCCCGCCGCCGTCATCCGTCGCAGCCTCAGCCCCCGGCGATGGGCGGCACGCGTCCACGCCCGCCTGAAACAGCAACACGGTGGTTTTGCCAACCATCAGCCGCTGTCCGTCCGTCAGCGTGACACTACCCGTAACCGGCACCCCGTCCACGCTGACACCGAACTGGCTGAGGTTCTCGAGCTGTGCCACGCCGTCCGCGACCCGGATGCGGGCATGCAGGCCCGAGACGTCCGCCGACACCAGATGAACCGTGGCGGCGCGCGAGCGCCCCAGCGTGGTTTCGCCGGACTTCAACTCAAAAACCGCACCCGCCGGCTCGCCCTTTTCCACGGTTAGCCTGAGCATGTCTCTCAACCTCCTCACTTCTTAAAGAAATCGCCCATGCCGGACTCCATCGACCGGATCGCGATCGGGACAAAAATGATAATGAAAACCGCCGGCAGAATGAAAAGGGCGGTCGGAATCAGCATCAGAGACGGCGCGCGGGCCGCCTTACGCTCCGCGACCTGGAAACGGCGACGCCGGATTTCCTCGGCCTGGATCTTCAGCGTGGCCGAAATGCTCGCACCCATTTCGCTGCTCTGAATGACCGACGTCACCAGCGAGCGGAACTCGTCGAGCTGGATGCGGTCCGACATGGCCTTCAGCGCGTCGATGCGCGACTTGCCCAGCTCCACCTGCCGCAAGGTCACGCCAAACTCGTCTCGCAACGGACCGTGCGGCCCGTCGTTGACCAGATTGCGCACCGCCGCGCCAAAATCCTGCCCGGCCTCCATCGCCACGGTGATCAGGTCGATCGCATACGGCATGCTTTTCGACATCCTGTCTTTGCGCTGTAACGCGAGGCGGCTGACCCACGACACCGGGTAGAACCAGCCGAGCAGCGCGAAAAGGGCACCGGCCAGCACGGCATACGCCCAGTTCAAGCTGAGGATGAAGGTCACAATGCAGCAGACCGTGCCCAGCACACCGCCCGCAAAGCCCTGAAGCCCGCGGATTTCGGCCACTTCCAGCTGCAACGCGGCGGCGATCAGGTCATTCCGGATTCGCGCCGCCTGCAGCGGGAAGGCGTGATCGGCCCACGGGCCGACCAGCTTACCCACCATGCTGATTTCCGAATAAAACACGCGGAAGACGAGGGGCATCGTCCCCGCCAGGGTTTCGTTATCTTTACGAATGACCGCATGAACACCGGTCACCAAAAAAAGGATCGCGAGAAACACCAGCATCTGTATGATCGCCACGTCCATTCAGAAGCCTCCTTTTAAACATCAACCGTCACGATCTTGTTGATGACCAGAAAGCCGACGGTTTCAAGCGCCACGACGGCACCGATCGCGCACCACCCGAGCTTTGTCTGAACCAAAGGCTGCATCAGTTTCGGGTCCAAGAAATAGAGAACCAAAAAAGCCAGTGCCGGTGCCGCCGCCATGGCGATGGCCTCGAAGCGCCCTTGCGCCGTCATCGTTCGCAGCCGGTCCTGAAAAGCGGTACGCTCGCGGATCGTGTCGGTGATCCGGTCCAGCACCTCAGCCAAGCTGCCGCCCGACTGCATGGTCAGCCGAATGGCCGTCACCAGCAGGCTCAGGTCCTCGCCGGTCATGCGCTCGCACAGGCGGTTCAGACTCTCGGGCAGATCCATGCCCAAGCGGTACTCGTGCAGGACGAGCGCCAGCTCCTCCGTCATCGGACCGCCCATGTCGCGCGAGACCAGCTCCAGGCTCTGCGGCAGCGCCGAGCCCGCACGCAAGCCGTTAGCCAGCCCCAGCGTCAGGTCCGTCAACCGCGCATCGAAGAGCCTTTGGCGGGCCTTGATCCGTTTGTTCAGCCACCACCCCGGCAGATGAAAGCTAAGAAAACCGGCCACCAGACTGCCAATGCCCAGAACCGGCCCATTCAACACATTACACGCGATGAGGATGGCTGCGAAAGCGCCCCCTCCCAGCAAGGCGGCCGACCAGCAGGACTGCGAAAGCCGCTCCGGCGTGGTGAACCGGTAGATGGGCCCGAGCTGCTGCCGGCCGTCGGTCTTGACATACCGTCCGGCAGAACGCTCCAGGCCGATCTGCGCGAGGAGCGGCGTCACGACCCAGACGCCCCACGTCACCGCCGCGAAGACCAGCCCCAGAACAACGATGTCACCCATAAAAAAACTCCTTGTGACGGTCAGGCTTTGGGAACGAACACACTCATGTCCAGCCTCAGATCGCCCTTCAACTTAAGCTCCTCGACGAACTGCGGGATGTTGCCCGTGGCCACCATCTGACCCAGCACTTTTCCTTCAGGACTGAACCCCTTCTGCTCGAACACGAAAATATCCTGTAGCAGGATGGTCGCGCCTTCGCGCCCCGTCACCTCCGAGATCGCCACGATCTTGCGGCTGCCGTCCGGCAGGCGGTTCTGCTGGACGATCAGGTTGATGGCCGATGCGATCTGTTCGCGGATCGCGGCGGAGGGCAGTTCGAAGCCGGCCATCATCACCATGTTCTCCAACCGCGCGAGGCAGTCGCGCGGCGTGTTGGCGTGCGCGGTCGTCAGCGAGCCGTCGTGACCGGTGTTCATCGCCTGCAGCATGTCCAGCGCCTCGGGTCCGCGGCACTCGCCGACCACGATCCGGTCGGGCCGCATGCGCAGCGCGTTGATCACGAGGTCGCGGATCGCCACGCGGCCGCGGCCTTCGATGTTGGCGGGGCGAGCCTCCAGACGCACGATGTTGCGATGGCTGAGCTTCAGTTCCGCCGAGTCCTCGATGGTTACGAGCCGTTCGCCGTGCGGAATGAATTGTGAGAGCACGTTCAGCAACGTGGTCTTGCCTGAACCCGTGCCGCCTGACACCACGATGTTCTGCCGCGCACGCACCGCCTCTTCCAGAAAGAGGGCGATCTCGGCCGTCATGCTGCCGAACGCGACCAGATCATCGGTCGTCAGCTTTTTCTTGGAAAACTTACGGACCGTCACCGACGAACCGTCCAGCGCGAGAGGAGGGATGATCGCGTTGACGCGCGAACCATCGGGCAAACGCGCATCCACCATGGGGCTCGCCTCGTCCACATGCCGCCCTAGCGGCTCGACGATGCGCTGGATGATCGTGATCAGATGGCGATCATCGAAAAACCGCGCCCCCGTCTCGAAGAGCTTGCCTTTACGCTCCACAAAAATCCGGCTCGGGCCGTTCACCATCACCTCGTCTACCGTCGGGTCGCGCAGCATCGGCGTGATCGGGCCGTACCCGACCAGCTCATCGAGCAGCGTCTGCCGGAATAGGTCGTTCATCAGGTCGCGCGGCAACTCGTGCCGAACCTCGCGCAACACCTGATCCAGCGCCACCTCCAGCTTGGCCCGCATCTCGTCGTCCTCAATCTGCTTGGTGGCGATCTCGGGCAGGTTAAGCTTGAAAAGCACCTGCTCGTGAATCCGTTTCTTCATCGACATCATCTCGTCGGTGTAGAGAAGGGCCATGGCCGCCAGCGCCGGATCCATGGGAATCTCGGCAGCCGCCGCCTCACGGGCAGGCTTTTTGGAGGCCGCCGCTGTCGCGGCCGGCGCCTCAGCCGAGAACAACAGCACGTAGCCGCCCGCCTGCAACCGGTCGCCGGTCTTTAACGCAACCGGCTCGACCAGCTTGGCCCCGTTCAGGAGCGAGCCGAAGGTGCTGCCCTTGTCTGTCGCCCAAAAGGCATTGTCGCGGCAGACCAAGGTCAGGTGTGCCCGGGACACCTTGGTGTCGTTGAGGACAATACGGTTCTCCGGCGACCGCCCGAGCGTGGTCTCCACTGCGGGATCAAGCACAAAAAGCTGCTCTTTCTCCCGGCCGTCCGCCGCTGTGAGAGTAAGTGTCGGCATAATTTTTATCGGGTTCGGGGTTCAGGGTTCAGGGTCCAGGTTGCAACGATTAGGTTCGTCAGCGTTTCTCTTCCTGAACCCTGACACCCTGAACCCGACGCTTGGCCTTAGAAGAAGAAGAACCGGCGTTTATGCTTCTCGAGCTCGCGCTGCTTGTTCGTCTTGTCGGACTCCTCGAGCACCGGAACGGTCTGTTCCGAGACCGGGCGCGCCTCAGTCGTTGTGCCTGCGATCTGCGGGCTCAGCAGGATCAGGACTTTACTTTCTTGCTTCAGGTTGTTCTTCTCGGAGAAGAACCAGGAGATGGCCGGCACGCTACGCAAGAAAGGCACGCCCTCGTTGCTCGACTGTTCGACCAGGCTCTTCATACCGCCCAGGACCATGGTCTGGCCGATCGGGCAATTGAGGGTCGTCTCGATCCGGTTACGCTTCAAATCGTAGTCGGCACCCACGGGAACGGGGTAGCTGAGTTCGAGATTCACGTCCACCGCAGCGGTCTTGGCATCCAGCAGGCCGCCCTTGATCTTCATGATCAGGCCATAGTCGATGTCCTGCAGAGAGGTCGCGTCGCGCGTGGCAACCTTGATCTTGAGCGTGCCGCCGCTGTGGTAGACCCGCCACTCAGGCGAGTCATTCTTGAAGGTCATGTGTCCGGCCGTCTGAAAACGGCCAGGCCCGCTGCCCGCAAAGAACTTCAGAGCACCTTGGAGCCCGCTGTTGATCGAGTAGGGGCCCCCCATTCCGGAGGAGTTGTTGTCCAGGTTACCCTGGAAGCCCGCCGAGGTGGAGTTGAGCACAAGCAGCCCGGCCTTGGCCAGATTGACGCCGATCTGCTGCTCCTCTTTATCCGTCACGCCGACAAACATCACGTCCATCTCGATCATGGTCGGCACCACCTCAAGGTTGAGGAGCGCTTTGACGCGCGGGTCAGCGGTGGCCGTCGCCGTCGACTCCTTCTTCTCCTCGGCCTTATTGGCCAGGACCAGCCAGTTCTGCGCCTCGATGATCTGGATGATGCGGTCTTTGTCCTTCTGGCTGTAGACGGAGCCGGAGATGAAGACCGTGTTACCGCTGAATTTAAGGCTGACCGCTCCGGGCGCGACCGTGCCGCCCTCCGCGTCCTGAACCTTGACTCCAGCCTTTTCAAACGCGGCCTTAAGCGAGAGCATCACCTCCGGGGTCGGCTGAAAGGAGACGAGGTTGGCGACCGAGTCTTTGTACAGCTCGACGACCTTCTGGAGGTACTTCCAATGGTCGATGTTGCTGACCTCCCCTTTGAGCATCACGCGCCCCAGATTGATGGTAACGTCCACCTCGGGAATCGAGTCGAGATCGCGCTTCACCGCCGACAACACCGCGTTGATGTTTTCCAGCACGGTCAGCGCGAAGAGCGCCGACAAGGTCCCTTCGCCCATCACTTGAAGGTCGGTCGTGCCGGCCTTCAAACCCATGATCCGCAACTGCTGCGGCCCGAGCGTCTCAATCTTGGCCAGCGACTGATCGGCCATCCTGAACCCTTGGACCGGGAACGGAACGTTGATCAGTTCCATCTTGCCGACGCTCACCGAGACCGGCGTTGCGTCCGCTGCCCTCACTTGTGAGAGCCCGGCGGTCAACACGAGCGCCAGTGCCGCGAAAACGACCCGGGCCTGACGCATGCTGACGTTACTTATCCGTTTCATGTTCATGATAACCTCCTCTTTTTTTTCACTTTTTTGCCGCGCCAGGCGCTGTCACCACGCCCGGAATCATCGGCACAACAAACGATTCGAGCCCTTGAAGCAACTTGTCAAAGGTGGCGTCATCCACCATGCCGGTATCAACCCGGTTAATCGCGGCATCGTCGCCCGGACGCCGCAGCGCCAGCGTCAACTGCGCCTTCCCCTGTGCCGCGATCAGCACCTGCGCTTGCTGGGGCGGCAGCGCTAGGATCAGCTCGCCCGCGCTCGCGTCGCCGCCGCTCGACAGCGCTCCGACTTCCAAAACCCGCACCCGGGGAAACAGGACCAAGGTTGCCACCCGCGCGACCTCCTCAGCCTTAGCCGACAAGTCCGCTGTCTTGACCTGCGTGCTGATCTTGAAGGTGCCGATCACGGCCACCTCGTCGCCAGGCTGCACGATCCGCGCGATCCCGCCTCCGGGCACCGTGAGCGACACCGCCCATTCGCCCTCGCCCACAATGTCCGCCATGCTGCGCGAGAGCCCCACGTCGGAAAGCAACACGTAATCGCCCTGCGTGAT
This sequence comes from Kiritimatiellia bacterium, assembly GCA_038219365.1. GTDB lineage: Bacteria > Verrucomicrobiota > Kiritimatiellia > RFP12 > UBA1067 > JAHFSX01. The sequence goes on from JBBRJN010000112.1 coordinate 7,587, forward strand.
CGAGCGGAGCGCCTTCTGGCCCACCACCATCTCGGAGCGCGACCAGACAATCGCCTGTGCGGGACGGGCGGATACGGGAACCTTCTTTTCCATGACCGAGTCGGCGGTCAGCACGTCGCCCGCCGCAACGTCGCGAGCCACCGCCACAACCGTGGTCGTTTTTTCCGTGGCCTGCTTACGCGACTGGAGCAAGCGCCCCACCGCCAGCACCGCTGCAAGCCCCAACAATACCGCCAACACCAACGGAATGAAATTCTTCATTCTTATCCTTTCATGGACAGACACACAGGTCTGTCCCTTCTATCGTTCTTCGCCCCAGGCAAAACCGCATGTGCCTGTTTCTTTTTCCCAAACCATCAACAGCATCCGCTGTTTCCGCCGGGTCCAGATCATCAGCTCAGAGCGGGCCGCTAACCGTCCCAGCGCAATCGTTTTATCCAGCACCCAGCCCGCCGTGCCGAGTGTCATCGCCAGCTCATTACGCACGCCCTCCACGGTCCCGCCCATCTGTCCGGACTGCTGCCACGTTTGTCCGGAACAGTCCGTTGACAACACCTCGGCGAGCGGCGGCAACGGCACCTTCAGCCATTTACTCTCGGGGTCCCTTGCCACCACATGCCACACCTGCTGAGTCTCCGCTGCGGCTTCACACGCCACACCGCCAAGCAGCAAGCCGCAGAGGATGAATCGCCTGCTATTCATAAGGCCACTTCTCGTTGGCGATGTCACGCCACTTCGTCGATACCTCGCCGCACCCGTTCACCCCGTACTTGTTGCGGATGAACCCCGGCTCCCACTCGTTCTTCGTGCGCATCAGCACCACATGCCGCTGATCTTTCTGGTCACGCCCGTGCAGCGTCTGAACCTGGGCCGGCGCACCGGAATCGTAGACCTCGTGACCGGTGTTGAACATGTACCGCAACCAATCCGGCAGCTCCACGCGCACCGTAACCTGCCCGCTCGCCACATGGCTCCAGTC
>JBBRJN010000113.1:0-8551 GCA_038219365.1 Kiritimatiellia bacterium
CCGCCGTTGTACTCCATGCTAGGGAATCCGGAGTTCGACGCCATGACCACGGAAAGCCCTTATGTGCCTGTCGACGGGGAACTATTCTGGGCCGACCAGGCGGGGAAGGTGGAGGGGCTGGCTGCGGCGGTACGCATGCGCCTGCACCATTACACCAGCTTCAGCCTGGCCCACAGCTTCTCCGACCGCGAAGGCAAACCTTTTTCGATGGATGCGTGGAAGGACACCCCCCTCTCCGCTCAACAAGCAAGGGCGGCGCGTCTCCCGGTTTCCGACGGCTATTTCCAGGACCAGGACGGCCGGGACATTACACGGAGCACTTTTGAATACATCCGCGACCATCTGGGCTATCGGCTTGAATTGCAGGAAGCGAGGCTGCCGGCGCATGCGCGGGCGGGTGCTGAATTCGCAGGAGACATCACCCTCGTCAATCGCGGCTTTGCGGCCCTCGTCAATCCGCGGCCCGTTCTTCTGTTGCTGATCGCCACGGATGCGCGCGTTACTGAAATTCACTTACCCGATGCTAATCCCAGGGCGTGGCAGCCTTTCCGGCCGGGGGACAAATCATATGCGCCGCTCACGCATATCCTCCCTGTCAAGGCCCCCTTGCCCAAAGCGCTTCGTCCCGGCCACTACCGCATCGCCCTGTGGATGCCGGACGCCCGCGAGACGCTACGCATGGAGCCGCGCTACGCGGTGCGGACGGCCAACCGGGACGCCGCGTGGTGGGTCGATGCCCAAGGACGCTATGGCGCGAACATCGTGGGTTCGTTGGTCATTACCGAATAAAACCTATGTGCCTATGGCCTGGCCAACGAAACGATGTGGAGAAAAACTAAAAACTAAGGGACAGGTCTTTTGACAAAGAATGTTGTTGCGGAGTGGGGTGGCGGTCAGGTAAAGTGATGGACATTGCGGAACGCGGAGGTACGGTATGAGGCATGCGCGGGTGAAGGTGAACGGGACGGGGTGTTACCACGTGGTGAGCCGGATCGTGGACCGGAACTTCCGGCTGGATGACGGCGAGAAGGAGATTTTCAGGCGGATGATGCGAAAGGCGGAGGCTTTCTCGGGGGTGAGGGTGCTGACGTACGCGATCATGTCAAACCATTTCCACCTGCTGGTCGAGGTGCCGGAGCGGGGCGAGGTGGGCGAGGCGGAGCTGCTGCGCAGGATGACGGCCCTTTACGGCAAGCCCTATGTCGCTGGCCGGGTAATACAGTGGGCGGAGTGGCGGAAGAACGGCGCGGCGTCTCTCGCTGACGCGGAGCGGGACAGGCTGCTTGAGCGGATGGGCGACGTGAGCGCGTTCGTGAAGACGCTGAAGCAGCGATACAGCATGTCGTACAACGCGCGCCATAAGCGTACGGGCACGCTGTGGGAGGAACGGTTCAAAAGCGTGCTGGTCGAGAACGGCGAGAGCGCGAAGGCGGCAGTGGCGGCCTACATCGACCTGAACCCGGTGCGTGCGAAGATCGTGGTCGATCCGAAAGACTACCGGTGGAGCGGCTACGGCGAGGCGTGCGCGGGAGGCAAACAGGCGCGGGCGGGATTGATCGCCGTACACGACTCGCGCGGGACGGAGCAGTCCGGCGACTGGCGGCACGCCGCGAAACGCTACCGGGTGCTTCTCTACACGGCGGGCGAGGAGCGGCACGCGGCTTACGGCAGGCGGGTCGTGCGGCCGGGGATTGCGACGGACGAGGTCGACCGCGTGATCGAAAGCGGCGGCAAGCTGACGCTTCCCCAGGCACTGCGGTGCCGCGTGCGGTACTTCACGGACGGCATGGCGATCGGACGGAAGGCGTTCGTGGAGCAGGTTTTCAATGAGAACAGGGGGCTTTTCGGCCCGAAACGCAAGGATGGAGCGCGGAAGATGCGCTTCGGCGATTGGGGCGGGCTGCGGACTATGCGGGCGCTGCGGGCGGACGCGGTGAGCCGTCCGCTGCCGACCTGCGTCCTCTAACAACCTCCGTTCGTTCTATTTTGATTCAGCCTCGTTCAGCCAAGACTCATTGCCTTTCCGACAGGCCGACCGCGGCAATTCGGTCGGTCAGCGGGAAACAATCTTTTCCAGGATGCACCACGTAGAGGGTGTCAAGCGACAGATCCTCCAGCGCAACGCGCATCGACTTCGTTACAACGGGAGAGCTCGTGTATTTGAACTCCACGCCGATTCGTCGCGGTCCCTCCATCCAACACAAATCCAACTCAGCCCCGCCATGTGTGCCCCAAAAGTAAGGAAGGCGTTGCGCCACTTCAGACGGTCACGGTCATTCGCAGCAAGGTAAGAAAGCGGGCCGGAAGCGGATCGCGATCAAGCAACACGCGCAGCAGCGGCATCTCAAGTTCATTCGTGACTATTGAACCTCATTCGCTCATTTTTCATGCACAATATTGGATTTACAGGGTACAGGTTGTTATTTGCCATTTTCAATCAGACGTGAACTCATGCTATAGTTTGAACGATTCATCTCCACATCCAGCAGTTTAACCCAGAGAAATCCATGAAAAACATCGTCCTCGTCACGCAATCCGAATACGACAAAGCCTCCTCCGTCTTCACCTCCGCGCCCGGACTCGACTGCCGGCCCGCGCCCGCCGATGAGGCTGCGCTCGCCGCGCTGGTCCGCTCCACCGGCTGCCGCATCGTGGTGCTCGGCGTCGCCCCTTACCGCGATGCGCTCTACGACGCCCTCGCTGAAAACGCCGCCGGCCAGGGTGCGCTGCTCGTGCGCTTCGGGTTCGGCGTCGACGGCATCAACAAGCCCTATGCCAAAGCCAAAGGCATCACGCTGGTCAACACGCCAGTCGATATCCAGACCAGCGTCGCAGAGCTGACGCTCTTCCTGATCGGCTCGCTGATGCGCCGCATCCCGCGGCTCGACGCGGCCATCCGCGCCGGCGGCTTCGCTCCCATCCGCGGGCGCGAGCTGTGCGGACAGACCGCGCTGATCATCGGTGGCGGCAAGATTGGCCTCAAGGTCTCCCGCATGTTGCACCTCGGCTTCGGCGTGCGCACGCTAGTCTGCGACACCGCACCGGAGTTCGAGTGGCTCGCCCGTACCGGCCAGACGCGTGACGCGCTGCGCGAGACCTTCGGCATCGAGGCCTACTCGCAAAATGTGAACACCTTGCTGCCCCAAGCGGACCTCGTGACCATCCACCTCCCGCTGACGCCGACAACGCAGAACCTGATCGGTGCTGAGCAGCTCACGCTCATGAAGCCCGGCAGCGTGCTGGTCAACGTGGGCCGCGGCGGCATCGTGGAAGAGACCGCGCTTTTTGATGCGCTCGCCTCGGGCCACCTCGCCGGTGCGGCGACCGACGTTTTCGTCACTGAGCCCTACGTGCCCGCCGCGCCGGACAAGGACCTGCGCACACTGCCGAACATCGTCTTCACGCCCCACTGCGGCTCGGACACCTTCGAGGCCAACGCCCGCATGGGGTCCTCCGCCGCCGCGCAGGCCGCCGCCTTCGCCGCCGGTGACCTCGCCGACCTGAACATCGTCCCGCTCTGACGCTTGGAAAAGGCCCCTGAATCGCGTATCCTATTCGCAATTAAACGAACTCGGGGGACGCTATGTTTTCTCAGCCTAAAGTCTACAGTCTTCAGCCTACAGCCACCTTTCCCATTGCCATCACCGGTCTCGGTGCCGTCACGCCATACGGCGTGGGCTCTGACGTCCTGTGGCAGGCGCTGCTGCGAGGCGACTCGGCCATTTCGAATATGGACCTCTTTGACCTGGGTGGCATCGCCTGCACCCGGGCCGGGGTGATCCGCCATTACGCTCCGCCCGCCGGTTTCGAAAACGGTCCGCGTGCTTCCGGCTTCGCAGCCGGTGCCTGTCTCGAAGCCCTGCGCCAGGCCGGTCTGCTGAACAATCCCGCCGCACTCGCCGAGACCGCGCTCATCACGGCCTCGAATTTCGGCGACATCGACCTCGGCGAAAGCACGCTCATCCCGTCCGACCATCCCGAGCACGTGGCCAGCGCCAGCCGCCATTGCGCGCACGCCACGCCCGCGGCCGCGCTCGCCGCCGCCTTCGGCCTCGGCGGGCTGTGCATCCCGCTCTCGCTTTCCTGCGCCTCCGGGGCCTCTGCTGCCGCAACCGCCGCAAACCTCATTGCCGCCGGTCACGCCAAGCGCGTCCTGATCGTGGGCTACGATGCGATCTCGCGTTTTTCGTGGAGCGGACTCTGCTCGCTGCGCACGATGACCAAAGACGCCGTGCGCCCCTTCGACGGCAGTCGCAGCGGCACGATCTTCACCGAGGGCGCCGCCGCGCTGGTGCTCGAACGCGCCGACCTCTGTGCCGCGCGGGGCGTAACCGCGCTCGCGGTGCTGGGCGGGTGGGCCAGCGGCAACAACGGACACCACATGACCGCTCCCGCTCCGCGCGGCGCGGGCTCGGAATATGTCATGCGTACGGCGCTCGGACGCGCCAACCTCACGCCTGAGTCGGTGGACCACATCAACGTCCACGGCACCGGTACCAAGCCCAACGACACCACCGAAACGCAAGCCATCCAGGACCTTTTCGGTGCGCGTTCCGCACAGATCCCGGTCACCTCGGTCAAAGGCCTGCTTGGCCACATGCTTGGCGCGGCGGGCTCGGTCGAACTCGCAGTCTCTGTGTTATCGCTTCAACATCAACTGATCCCGCCCACCGGCAATCTCCAGGTCCAAGACCCCGAGTGTCCGCTCAACGTGGTCACTTCCCCCCGCTCGCTCGCGCTGAACTGCGTGCTCTCTAACTCGGCCGGCTTCGGCGGCTGCAACGCCGCGGTCGTGCTGACCAGGGTTCAGGGTGCAGGGTTCGGGGTGCAGGAAGATGCTTCCCTACGGCCTTCTCTCCCCGTCCTCATCACCGGCCTCGGCGTCGTCAGCGCGCTCGGCGCGGATGCGGAGGAGACGTCCGCAGCCCTTCAGGAGGGAGAGCCCGCGCTCTTCCCGCTCGCCCGCTTCGCGCTGCCTGAATCCGGCGAGCCGCCGCTAGTTGGCGAAGCGCCGGAACTCGACCTCGCGTCCTGCGGCGTCTCGCCGAAGCCGTATCTCGACCGTGCCAGCCAACTTTTCTTGGGCGCGTGCGGCATGGCTTTTCAGCAGGCGGACCTCACCTCCGAAAAGCTCGTAGCGCTCCAGGCGGGCGTGATGTCCGGCACCGCATGGGGCTGTATGACAACGGCGGAGCTGTTCTTCGCGGACTACATTCTCAAAGGACCCCGGCTGGTGAAACCGTTCCTGTTCCCGCACGCGTACTCCAACACCGCCGTCAGCCTGGCCGCGATGGAGTGGTCGCTCAAGGGCCCTCACGAGAATGTGGCAGCCGCTGTAAGCGCATCGGGGATCGCCCTTGTGGAAGCGTTCGATTTGATCCGTGACGGACACGCCAACGTCATCGCGGCGGGAGGCTTTGAGGCCCTGTCGGCAACCTCGTTGCGCGCACGCGCTGCCGCTGGCGTGACCACCCCAGCGGGCGAAGCCGCCGCCGTACTGGTTCTGGAAAGCGAAGGCTCGGCAACGGCGCGCGGCGCGACGGCGCGCGGGCGCTTGCTCGGCTGCGGCCTGGCGGTGACTCCGCAGGCAGCGGCCGCCGCCGCACTCGCGCAGGCAGGCGTTTCCGGCACCAACCTCTCCGCCGTCTATGTCAACGCCGCCGCACGCCTGACAGCGGAAACCCTGTTTCCGCATGCGCAGATCGTCATCCCGGAAAACCTGTGTGGCGATGTGCAAGGCGCAACCACCGCTCTGCACCTCGCCTTCGCGCTTCTCGCAAACCCGCCCGGTCCGGTCTTGATCCTCACCGCCGACGTGCAGACCTGCGTGGCCCTGATCGCGATTCGCGCTTAGCCCTGAACCGCTCGCAACAGATGCGTCTTAGCGTGTGCGCCCCTTTTCAACTGCTGTAGAAGCGGGCGGCGAGACGGGCGAAAACAAACGAGAGCAGCACAAACAGCGCCGCAGGCAACAGTCCCTGCGGCCCTGCTGCGACGCAGAGGCAAGCTTGCACCAGCAGCAGGTTGCGGATGTGCCCGCCGACCGTCACCGGCACGGGCTGAAGTCGGTACATCATGCCGCCCAGCAGCCACGCGCGCATCAGCGTCATCACCATCAGAAACACATACACGGTGGGCGTGTAGGCGTCGAGCCGCTTCTGCGCCGAAAGCAGCACCGTCAGCGCAGGCAGGAAAACCAGCAGCGCGATAAACGGCAGCCAGCGCGTCACCCCTTGCGGTTTTTCCGGGTCCATCTCGCGTTTGGCGACCGCTGAAAAACCGGCCACATACAACGTCAGCCCGCACGCGGCCATGAAAACGGCACCCTGCGCGGCGGAGGCCTGTGTCACGATTCCCGGCCATGCGGCGGCCGCGCCAAGCAGCAGACTCAAGCCGCGGCAAAGGCCCATGGCGCACACGCCCGCCACGCGGACCCGTTTGAGCGACGCGTTGTAGAGGATGATCACGCCCGCCAGCGCGGCCGCAAGATAGAGTGCGTGCCGACCCGCAAAAAGCGCGAGGTTGAGTCCCGAGAGGGCCATCGCGATCGCTGCCATACGGGCCTGCGGCACCGTGATCTCTCCCGCTGGCAGCGGACGTTCAGGCCGCTCTATCTGATCGGTCTCGAGATCCACGAGATCATTGAGAATCAGCCCGAAAGCGTAGAGGCAGAGTGATGCGCCCGCCGCCGCGAAGAGCGCGAGGGGTTTAGGCTGTTGAGAAGCGCAGGCGGAGGCCAGCAAAAAGCCGGCCACGGGGTCGCCGGGCACCGTGAGCAGGTTGGGCAGCCGGACCAACTTGAGCCAAGGGGTAAACGTGTTGCGGGTGTTCATGAGGTTTCCGTACAATAACCGTCGAACCCCTTTGGGACAAGGCAGAAATTGCGAACAGCTTATGCGCGTGCCAGGGGAGTTCGGGTCAAGTCTCTCAAAGCGTCCTCGATATGGGCGTAGCGAAAATGATACCCCAACACACCGGCTTTAATGGGCAGAACCCGCTGGCTGCCCAACAACACGGAGGCACGTTCGCCCAGGACGACCCGCAACAGTCTGGCGGGAACGGAAGCAAAAGACGGGCGATTCAAGACCTGGCCCAGCGTCGCGGCGAACTCGGCGTTGGTCACCGGCACGGGCGCGGTCATGTTATAGGGTCCATGTGCAGCCGGGTCGGCAAGCAGGTACAGCGTGAGCGCGATGTAGTCGTCGAGATGAATCCAGCTCATCCACTGCTTCCCGCTCCCGAGTCGTCCTCCCACGCCTATCCTGAACTTTGGAAGCACAACGCCCAACATTCCCCCCGAGGGGTGGAGAACCAGCCCCGTACGCAGCAAACAGACCCGAACGCCGTCCGCACGTGCCGCCAATGCGGCCTCCTCCCAAGCGAAGCAAAGACTGCCTAAGAAATCCTTGGCAGGGACCGAAGCGTCATCCAGCCTCTGGTCTCCACAGTCACCGTAAATACCGATTGCGGAGCCGCTGAGCAACACCGAAGGTTTGTAGTGCGCATGCGCGATACAGCTGATCAGCTTCTCAGTAAGCGCTACCCGGCTGGACCTCAGCTGTTCTTTGCGTGCCGCGGTCCAGCGAGATTTCATGAGCGGCTCCCCCGCAAGATTGATGACCGCATCGATCCGGAGATCCTCCCACCAATCGCTCAAAGAGGCTAATGGAAGCGCATGCTCACCGCACTGTGCCTTCACCAAACCCGGCGTGCGACTCAGCACGACCAACTCATGACCCGCCGCGGCGAGTGCGGCACACAGAGGACGCCCGATGAAACCCGTGCCACCCGTCAAAAGGATACGCATAAGACGCTCCCTTCCCTTGTAGGTTTTCAACAGCAGTTAGATAGTAAACACACTTATCTTTAATATTTACAATACCAAAAAGGAGGGTTTTTGCAAGAAGTCGCTGCAAAAATTATCATCAGCATTTACCCTATTCTCCGAATGCGGGATTGCCTGATTGTTTTCTCAGCACACGCGTATCCGATAACAGTTTTGCCACTTCGGACTTCCACTCACGCGGATACTGAGCGACATAGGATTCGTGGCCGACGCCGTCAAACTCCCGGTACGCTTTGGGTTCAGGCGCAGCCTCGAAGACCCGGCGGCTCTCCTCAACGCTCACGCGGAGATCCCGGGTCCCATGCATGAACAGCGCCGGGCACTTCAGCGCTTTTACATAGTCGACCGGGTTGTGCCTGAAGCCGTTAAACCCGCATTGCAGGCCTCCCCAGAACACGAGCAGTTCGGCACTGGGAAACGAGGGGACGTGCATCGATGAGAAGCGGTTTCGGACCGTATTCAACAACGTGTCAAACGCCGCTTCGAGAATCACCGCGTCTGGGGCGACCGCCTGTTCGCTTGCGGCACGCAAAATCGCCACGGCCCCCATGGACTGCCCAAACAGAACCAGCGAGGTGTGTGGCAACCGCCCCTTCGCATAGCGGAAAACCGTGGCCACGTCCTCCGACTCCCGGACGCCAACGGTTGTCGCGCTCCCGGAAGAGCATCCCGCCCCCCGGAAGTCGACCAGAAGCACGGAGGCTC
>JBBRJN010000114.1:0-8493 GCA_038219365.1 Kiritimatiellia bacterium
GCCAGCCGCAATGGAGCCGAGCTGCCGAGCCGCGTGCTGGTGAAGTTGCCGGACTGCCTGGAGCTCGACGCCGACGAGCAGCGCCAGTTCGGCCTGGCCTTGGGGGCCGCGTATGCACGCGAGAAGAATTTCGACGCCGCCGGCGGCGTGTTTAAGCAGTTGCTTGCTCTGAGCGACGGCTCGCCGCTCGAAGCGGCGGAACTGCGGCAGCGGCACGCGCAGACCCTGCGTCAGGCCGGGCGTTTCGAAGCCGCCCGCGAACAGTATTCCGCCTTGATGGCGGACACGCGCCTGCCCGCGCATGTGCAGGGACTCGCCGCGCTGGCCATCGGCCAAGTGTGGCGGCTGGAGAACAAACTGCCAGAGGCGGTCACGGCGTATCAAGCCGCCGCCAACCGAACCCATCAGCCCCCGCACCTCAAAACAGAGGCCGAGTCCTGCGCCGCCGAGTGCGCGAACCTGATCGCCGGCAAGCCCGCACGCGACCCTGAAGCCGCTCGCCAACGGCTGCCCTCCCTGCCCGAACCAGCGGTCTCGTATGTTGTTTCCCCGAAAGGCAGCGACGCGAACCCCGGCACCTTGGCGAAGCCCTTCGCCACGCTTGAGCGGGCTCGGGATGCCGTGCGGACGCATAAGGTTAAAGGCGGGCTCCCGCCGGGCGGAGCCGCGGTCTATCTGCGCGGCGGCATCTACACGGTGACGAACACCTTTGTGCTGAGCGACGCCGATTCTGGAAGCTTTGGCGCTCCGGTGGTGTACCGCGCGTGGCAGGCCGAGAAACCTGTTTTTGACGGCGGCTTCCGCGTGCGCAAGCTCAAGAAAGTCAGCGATCCCGCCATCCTCGCGCGGCTGCCGGAAGAGGCGCGAGCGAGCGTGCGCGTGGCGGATCTCAAGGCGCAGGGGTTCGCCGACTTCGCCGCGCAGAGAAGCTACGGCTACGGGCTGAACAATCAAACCGTGCGCGAGCTGTATCAGGACGGAAAGCCCCTGCAGATCGCCCGCTGGCCGAATGTTGGCACCCTAAAAATCGACGGGGCGCTCGACACAACCAATCATGTCTTCACGTGCAAGACCGACCGCATGGCGCGTTGGCCCGACGCGTCCGACCTGATGGCGAACGGCTACTGGGTCCACTTGTGGGCGGGCAGCACCGTGCCGGTGGCCGGCATCGATCCGGCGACGGGCACGGTCCGGCTGAAGGAACTGCCGGGAAACGGGATGGTCAAAGGGCGCCCCTTTTACGTGCTGAACCTGCTGGAGGAGATCGACCGGCCCGGCGAGTGGTATCTGGACCGTGCGAGCGGGCTGCTCTACGTGTGGCCGGTGAAGCACCCCTGGTTCAGCGAGCTGGTGCTGTCGTGCTGGGACAAGCCCTTCATCAAAGCCAGCCAGGTGCAGGAGGTGGTGCTCCAAGGGCTCACCTTCCAATACGGCCAACAGAACGGCCTCGTGCTGGACGAATGCGTCAACACCACGCTCGCCGGCTGCGTGATCCGCCGGTTGGGCGGCACAGCCCTGATCGCCCTGCAAAGCGCGAACCTCAAGATCTACGGGAACCTCTTGCACACGCTGGGGCATACGGGAATGCACGTGAGCGGCGGCAACCGCAAGAACCTCACCTCGGGTCAGATCGTCATCGAGAACAACGAGGTGATGAACGTCGGTCGCTGTTCCCGCACCTATAATCCGGCCTTGCTGCTGGAAGGCTGCGGCGCGCACGTGACGCACAACCATTTTCACACCGCGCCCTCCAGCGCCATGCGCATCGAGGGCAACGATCACCTGATCGAATTCAACACGGTCGACCATGTGGTGCAGGAGTCCGATGACCAGGGCGGCATCGATATGTGGGGCAACCCCTCCTACCGCGGCGTGGTCATCCGCTACAACCGCTGGCAGGACATCGGCGGCGGGGACATTCCCTGCGGGCAGGCGGCCATCCGCTTCGATGATGCGATCAGCGGCATCCTGGTTTACGGCAACCTGTTCGAGCGGACGTCCAACGGGAACTTCGGCGGCGTGCAGATTCACGGCGGGCATAAGAACATCATCGACAACAACGTGTTTGTCGGGTGCCGCTACGGCGTGAGCTTCTCGCCCTGGGCGCAAACCCGCTGGCTGGAGTACCTCAACCGCGAGAGCGTCAGGAAGCTCCTGTTCGCCGAAGTGAACATCCGTCTGCCGCCTTACAGCATCCGGTATCCGGAGCTGGCCGATCTAGGAGGCCCGGCCAATATCAACAGCCTCTGGCGCAATGTCTTCGTGGGCAGCGAGCAGATGTTTTTCAAAGCACCGAAGGGCACTGACGCCTGGGATAACCAGGTGTTCGCGGAGATGCCTGACCTGAACACGTTTGCCGCCCAGGCGCCGTTCCGCCCGCTGCCGCTCGCCGAGATCGGGCTCTATGACGACTCCCTGCGGGCAAAGAAATAAACATCCGATAGAATGATTGTAATGCGTTGCCGCAATGCCCTGCGGACGTTTCGGGGAAACGTCCCTACCAGTGGCGCGCTGGCCGCGTCCCTATTCCCGGCGTGTGTGGCCGCATCCGGTATTCCCCATCTATTACCTATTAGCTATTACTTCTTACCTCTTCCCGGCGTGTGTGGCCGCGTCCGGTAGGGACGGATCCCCGAGCCGTCCGCCGGTCCCCGTCTCCTCAAATGCGTAGCTGCAATGACCTGTTGTTGGTTGTTGGATGTTGGGCGTTGAAACGGCAAAGACCCCCATCGTCGTGAACCGTGAGAGCGACGAGGATGCCCATTACCTTTTATTTTTAGCGGCACAAAACCTTTTCGGACAGGGTTGAGTTACACGGAATATGCGGAAGAGGTGAGTCTCAGATGAAACTGTGTCGCAAGACGAGGAGCACGGGCGTCCCCGCCCGCTGGCATAGCAGTCGCACATCGGGCCGCAATGGGTCGTTTCACGTCCGGATGCGCACCGGACTTGCAACAATTTTCACATGGCGGGCGGGACGCCCACGCTCCGAGGCGACCCACACACGATACGCACTAAATTCGCAACCCCCTGTCGTTGACCGATTACGGGCGAACATAAGGGCGAACTTGACTTCTTTGAGGCGATCGGCCAAACTTTTTCCACAAACATAACTTAGGGCCTCAAAACTGTGGTTGATGGGTGCTAACGTTAGGAGTCCAATGAAGAATGCGTATCGGAGCGGAATTATTGTCGGTTTATTGGGAACCGTGTGCCGTGCGGCTGAGTCTACCGTCACGGTGATACCGCCGCTTCCGAGCGAAAACCGGCCGCTGACCGAGCGCTTCGCGGAGCCGCCTGGATCGTCGAGAATCCTACGAATCATCCACGGGCAGCAGGATCAGCCAGAAGCGCAAGACAAACAGTTGCTGGCGTTGGCGGCGCAGGGCTTCGGCGGGTTCGCAGGCAATGTCTCCTTCAATGGCTACGTAGACGACGAGACCAAGTGGCCGCCGTTCCTACGCGGCGTGAAGATGGCCAAAGCGGCCGGCATGTCGCTCTGGCTCTACGACGAGTGCGGCTATCCCTCGGGCAGTGCGCGTGACCTCACCTTGCGCGGCCATCCCGAGTGGGCCGCGCGCGGTCTGTTGGTCTCCGAAACGAACGTTACCGGCGGCGCGGCCGTCTCGCTCTCGCTGCCGCCAGGAACGTTGGTGCTAGCTGCGGCGCTGCCGCGCCGCAACGGAGCCGTCGCGCTGGAGGAGGCGAAGGATCTGACGTCGTCCGTTGTGGTTGGCCAGCTCACGTGGCAGGCTCCCGCAGGCGACTGGTTCGTCGTGGTGATGACCGATGACCTGATTTTCGAGGGCACGCATGCCGCGGTCAGCCTTGCCTTCAAGAAACCCTGCATCAATCTGCTGATGCGGGAGCCGACCGCATGCTTTCTTGAAGTGACCCATGACCGTTACGTCGAGAAGTTGGGCAAGAATCTCGGCAAGTATTTCACGTCGACCTTCACCGACGAGCCCTCGCTGATGAACCTCTGGATGCGGCCCATGCCCTACCGTGTCCTGCCCTGGTCGGAGACGTTTTCGGCTGAGTTCCGTAAGCGCAGCGGCACCGACCTGCTGCCGCTGCTGCCCGCGCTCGTGACCGAGGCCGGACCGCGCGGTGCCAAGGCTCGCCACGACTTCTGGAACACGGTGGCTGACCTGGTTTCGGAAAATTATTTTGGCCAAATCCAGACGTGGTGCCACAAACACAATCTGGCCTCTGGCGGCCACCTGCTGATGGAAGAGAGCATGGTTTCGCACGTACCTCTCTACGGTGATTTCTTCCGCTGCGCGCGTCGTCTGGATGCGCCCAGCATTGACATGCTCACCAGCCTGCCGCCTCAGGTGTCGTGGTCGATCGCGCGTATGCTCAGCAGCATTGCTGATCTGGAGGAGCGAAAAGTGACCATGTGCGAGGTCTCTGATCACAGCCAGCGCTACCGGCCGAAGGGCGATGATCGTCCGATCCGCATCGTCACCGAGGACGAGATCCGCGGAACCTGCAACCGCTTGGTGTGGGGCGGCATGAGCACGCTGACGAGTTACTACGCGTTCAAAGATTTGACCGACGAGCAATTGCGCCGCATCAACACGCACATCGGCCGGTGCTCCACGATGCTGGCTGGGGGACATCAGGTCAGCGACATCGCCGTGCTCTATCCGATCGAGAGCATCTGGCCCAAATTTATTCCCGCCTTCAATGGCGCGACAAGCGAGCCGGCCGCCCGGCGCATTGAGAGTGTTTTCGACGGTGTGGGCGAAGCGCTGTACGGGGCCAACCGCGATTTCACGTATGTGGACGCCCGTGCGCTGAGCGACGCGAAGGTTAAAGACGGCACGCTCAAGCACAACCGGCTGAACTGGCGGGTGCTGGTGCTGCCTGCGACGGACACCTTGCCGCTGGCCGCGTGGGAAAACGTGGCGCGATTCTGGCGTGAGGGCGGCGTCGTGGTCGCGGTCGGCGCGCTGCCGGCCAACAGCGAGGATCAGTATCCTTCTCCGCGTGTGCAGGCCCTTGCCAGCGAGCTGTTCGGCACAGCCGATGCGCCCGCTGTGGTCACAAATGCAAAGGGCGGCACGGGCGTCCTACTGCCTACGGGGATGCTTGCACTTGTTCCGAAGATCATCGACTCGCTGGTGGAACGCGATGCCGCGAGCGCCGACGCGAAAGCCCCCGTACGGATCACGCACCGCCGCGTGGATGAGCATGATGTCTTCTTTGCGATCAACGACAGCGATACCGCGTGGAGCGGGGAGCTCCGCTTCTGCGGCCACGGCGTGACCGAACAGTGGGATCCTAGCACAGGCGCGATGACACCCCTTGCGGAGGGCACAAAGGCGTCGGTGCATCTCGGTCCGTATGGGGCGATGCTTTTCCGCGCCAAGGATATGGCTGCGCCGCGCAGACTGAAAGGGCTCGCCTCGTCTGCTTTTTCGATGACCTGTGAACCGCTTCCCGTGGCAAAGGTCACTGCCGGCGGCGGACAGTTTGTGCGCTTCGAACTGACCGGCGACGACGCGGCGGGCTGGTGCGCGGCAGCTTCGCTGGTCAAGGGGCAGGTCGACACGCACCTCTTCATGAGCTTCAACTACGCGCAGCCACTGGCCTTGGGCGACAGCGTGGGGCTGATGATCGACTCATCCGTACCGGACGGCCAGCGCACCCCCGCCGAGCTGCTGGTCTTTATTGCGACGAAAGAGGGCGGCCAGTATCTCGCCTCCACCGGACGCTACCTGAATGCGCCGGGCCAGGCCCGCGCGTATGTGATGTTCAGCCAGTTCAAGCCGTTCGGCGGTGCCAAAACAGCGAGCGGCCCCATGGATCTCTCGCAGGTCGCCGCGATCCGCGTAGGATGGGGCGGCTACTTCGGGACCGAAGGCGAAAAGATCGCCCTCACGGTCAAGCCCCCGCAGCGCTTTGTTTGCGGCGCGAAGTGACGGGAAAGGCGTTTAACGCGGACCTGCACCCGGCTGACCATGCGAGTCATTGCGGCCCGGCTGACCATGCGAGTCATTGCGGCCCGGCTGACCCACAGGCCTGTCGTCACGCCTGGGATACTCATGTCCGCGGGCGTCTCTTCTGAACCGGTCATTTCGGACGGCGTGCTCGCGCCAATCGCGATGGGTTCTTTCCCATCTGTGAAAATGCTCCAGCCGAACGGGGTCACAGACCCACCAGGCATCGCCTGCACCCAAATAATAACACCGGTTGTCGATCCAGCCGAAATATATGCCGTCAACGAACACGTAACTGGCAGGAACCATGACGGGCTCCACATACACAGGTTCCGGCGTAAACACCTCTACCGGCCTGGGCTGCACAACGATGCAACCCGATACGAACATCCAACTGCCTGCGGCCAAGGCCAGACCGCATGAACTCACGCTTTTTGTATTCATTCTTTTTCTTTTCTACGGTTCACTTCGCCTATCAGCCTAAATTGGCGGAGGGGGAGGGATTCGAACCCCCGGAACCTTGCGGCTCGCCGGTTTTCAAGACCGGTTCTTTAAACCACTCAGACACCCCTCCAGAAAGAACGGTGCTCAGTATAGGTGAAGGAACGGCGCGGTTCAAGTCAGCAATGCACGTACCGATTTTTCTACCCTTCTTATGACCGCCCTTTTGTGGTTTAATACTTTCCTCGGCCATGTCAGTAAAAGTCACAGATCACGTCATTGAAGAAATCCGCGCACGGGTCGACATCGTCGAACTCATCGGCGCCCGCATGACGCTCAAGAAGGCCGGCGGAACGTTTAAGGGGTGCTGCCCCTTCCATAACGAGAAGACCCCTTCGTTCAACGTGAATCCGGTCAAGCAGTTCTACCACTGCTTCGGCTGCGGCGAGCATGGCGATATTTTCACCTTCCTCATGAAGCAGGACGGCCTCTCTTTCATGGATGCCGTGCGCACCCTTGCCGACCGCGTGGGCGTGGTCATCAAGCAGGAGGTCGATTACAACGCCCTAAACCGCAACCTGCTCTATGCCATCCACGCCGAGCTCGCCGCCTTTTATCAGCGCTGCCTCAAGCAGACCCAAAAGGCCGAGATCGCCCGACGTTATCTGAGCAGCCGCAAACTTTCCGACGACGTGGTCGCCTTGTTTGGAATCGGCTATGCGCCCGAGTCCCCGCCCGACGCCATCCTGCAATGGGGAAAAAAATATAATTACACCCCCGAGCAACTCATCGCCGCAGGCATCTTGGCGCCGCCCAACAAGCCCGGCCGCCCCGACGATTACTATGATCGCTTCCGCGGTCGGCTCATGTTCCCGATCTGCGACCGCCAAGGCCGCGTCGTGGCTTTCAGCGCACGCCTCCTCAAAGACCGGATAAAGACCGGCAAGTACGTCAACAGCCCTGAGACCGACATCTTCACCAAGAGCCGCGTCCTCTACGCGCTCGACAAAGCCGCCGCCAAGATCGTCAAGCACCCGCGCCGCGAGGCCATCATCTGCGAGGGCCAGATCGACGTGATCCGCTGCCACTCCGCCGGGTTCGAGACCGCTGTCGCATCCCAGGGCACGGCCTTCACCAAAGAACATGTCAGCCTGCTCAAGAAGCACGCCGACAGCGTGGTGCTGGTCTTCGATGGCGACAACGCGGGACGCAAAGCCGCTCTCCGCACCGGTGCGCTTTTTCTCGAAGAAGAGGTGCCCGTGCGCGTGGCGGTCTTGCCCACGGGCGACGATCCCGACTCCATCATCCGCGACAAAGGGCCCGCCGCTTTCCGCGACCTTCTCGAAAACGCCCAGTCCATCACGACCTTCCAGATTGAATCCCTTCGCCAAATCGAGACTTCGCCCGACTCCATCGACGCGCTGAACCGCGTCACACGAGAGGTGCTCGACATGCTCGCGGCCTGCCCCGGCGCGGTGATGTGCTCGCGCCTGCTGCAAGAAGCCTCCGCGCTGTTGCACATCCCCTACTCCGCGCTCGAGGACGATCTGGAGAAACACCGCGAGGCGCTCAGAAGCCGCGCGGCCATTGCCGCATCCTACAAAGAGGCTCCGTCTGCAACCGCCGAGCAGCAGGTGGATTCGCCGGGCAGCGACGATTCCTCGCCGCCCTCAGACGACTTTTCACCTGAAGACGCGAGCGACCAAGAGTCTCTCCTCTTGGACGAGCCCGCACCTGAACCGCCCTCACACATCGAATTTCTGCTGTGTGAATTTCTGATCGAGCACGAGCATGATGCAGCCGTGTTGGATCTGGTCGAGCGCCACCTGCCGCCGGACGTCATTCTGCACCCCTTCACATGCTCGGTGGTCGACACCGTGCTCACCCATAGACACCATGGAAAAGACTGGCTCGCGGAACTCTGTAAAACCACAGAGCCCGTGTGGAAGCCTCTGCTGGGCTCCCTGCTGGCGAACAAGCAGAAAATGCTCAGCGCGCGTGAAATGACCAAGGAAGAGGGGATACAAGGTATTATCACCCGCCTTTGGGTCCTGCAGCTCAAGCGCATACGAGGCAGCCTGGATTCGGAATCCACGCGGGAAAA